>CAXSEK010000575.1:0-2008 GCA_964235625.1 uncultured Acetobacteraceae bacterium | reverse complement strand
CGCCCAGCCCGTCATGCCGCGCGCGGCGGATCGCCTCGGACGCGGCAAGCAGCCCGCAGCGGGTGGCGTCGGGCTGCAGCACGTCGACGCAGCCGCCTGTGATCAGGGCTGTCAGGCCACGCAGCCCGCATTCCCCCTCGCCCGCCGCGACCGGCACGAGACCCAGGTGGCGAAGTGTGGCCTGGTCCGTGAGCGCGTCGCGGTCGAGCGGCTCCTCGACCCAGCCGAGGCGGAACCGGGCGAAAAGCTGCAACCGGGCCACCGCCGTGTCGAGCGTCCAGGCCTGCGCGGCATCGACCATCAGGTCCAGTGGCCCGACCGCCTCGCGGGCCGCCTCCAGGAACTCGAGATCGCGGGCTTCGTCCCCGCCGAAGGGGGGCCAGCCGATCTTGAATGCGGCGAACCCCGACGCGGCCTCCTCCACCAGCCTGGCATAGGTCGCGCCGGGCGTGGGCCCGACCTTGCCACTGGCATAGGCACGGACCTGCCGGGCCGGGTCTGGCGACAGCAACCTGGCCACCGGCAGCCCCGCCTGCTTCCCGGCCAGGTCCCACAGCGCCAGTTCCACCGCCGCGATCGCCTGTACCACGGCGCCATCGCGGCCGATCCACTGTGTGCCGCGGTCGAGCTGGCGCCGCAGGGCGGGAATGTCGGTGGTATCGGCCCCACGCAGGATGTGGACGAGCCCCTGCGCGCTGGCATGCGTGATGGGTGCATGGACCGCCGCGACCATGATCGCCGGGCTGCCATGGCCCTCGCCCCATCCCGTTTGGCCGTCCTCCGTCGTCAGGCGCACCAGGAAGCAGTGCTCGGCCCGCGGGTTCGCCGTGTCGGCCGGACGTTCGAGGAAGAATGCCTCGACCGCCTCGATCCGGCTCACGCCGTGCCAAACCAGCGCTGTAACACCGTGTCGTAGGTGCCATCCGCCCGGCGCGCGGCGATGATGGCATTGACGGCGGCGACCAGCTCGGGGCTGTGCTTCGGGAACACGGCGGCCAGGTCGCCGCCAGCGTAGCTGCCGGTCAGGCGCAACGGCGCATGCGTCTCCTCGATGAACGCCGCGGCACCGCCCTTGCCCACCACCGCCGCGTCCACCTGGCCGGCTTGCACGGCGAGCATCACCTCGGGCAGGCCGGGCAGGCGGCGCAAATCCCCGGCCTGGGCATTGTCGCGGGCGAACTGGTCCTGCACCGACCCGGCGGCCGTCGCGACCGTCTTGCCGCGCAGATCCTCGATGCCGTGCACGTCGTGGTTGGCGATCGGCACGGCGACGGTGACCGAGTCCGTGCCGTACGGTGCCGAGAAGTCGAACGCCGCGGCCCGCTCCGGCGTCACGCGCACGGCGGACAGCGCGCAGTCGAACTGGTGAGCGATCAGGCCGGGCAGGATGCCGCGCCAGTCCAGCCGGATGAACTCGGGCTGCACGCCCAGCCCGGCCGCGATCAAATGCGCCCAGTCGATGTCGTAGCCCCGCAACGCGCCATCCGGCCCGGCGAAGGTGTAGGGCTTGTTGGCCCCGGTCGTCGCGATCCGGATCGTGCCGCGGACCCTGATGGCGTCCAGCGCAGACGCGGCCAAGGCGGGACGTGCCGCGAAGGCAGCGGCCGAGGCCAGCAGGCTGCGCCGCCGCATCAGCGCCGCCCGTTGAGCATGTAGAACGGCTCCGTCACGTCCAAATGCCGCAGGATCTCGGCCTGCCAGCGGTGCACGTAGGGCCTGAGCGCCCGCATCCGCTCGGCACGGACCGGGTCGGCGCCGCCGCCGCCATGCCGCGTCACGAAATCCCGCACGTCCCGGTTCAGCGCCGCCTCGTCGATCGTGGTGATGCGCCGGTCCCGCACCACGACCTGGCCATTGACCACCACGTCCCGCACCTGGGCGCCCTTGGCCCGGGACACCAGCAGGTCCGGCACCGGCAGGTCCGGCGTGGTCCACGGGTCGGCAAGCATCTCCGCCGTGTCCAGCACCACCAGGTCCGCGAGCTGGCCGGCTGCCAGCCGGCCGACTG
>CAXSEK010000574.1:0-2018 GCA_964235625.1 uncultured Acetobacteraceae bacterium | reverse complement strand
ACCGGCCCCGGCACGAAGCGGAAGCTGCGCCGCCCGCTGGCATCCTCGTCCAGCACCTCGGACCCGGTAATGTCCGCCGGCATCAGGTCCGGCGTGAACTGCACCCGCTTCGGCGCCAAGCCCAGCACAGTGCCAAGTGTCTCGACCAGCAACGTTTTGCCCAGGCCCGGCACCCCCACCAGCAACACGTGGCCGCCGGACAGCAGGCAGATCAGCACCTGGTCCACCACCTCCTCCTGGCCGAAGATGATCCGCCCGACTTCCGCCCGTGCCGCCGCTGCCCGGACGCCCAGCGCCTCCACATCCGCGACCAGTCCGTCACCCACCGTTGCCGACATCGTTGCGCAGTGTCCCTTCGCGAAGAAGCCCGATATGGCGGGCAGGTCTTTCATCGTCAGGGGGATGCTACCTATATCCGCGGTCGACGGAAACGTTAGCGGAGGGCAGGGAGCCTGTTGTGAACGAGGCCATGCCAGATTGGACCCGCGCGCCGGACACCGGTGAGCCGCCGCCGCCAGTCCACACTGCTGTTCCCTACGTGAATGGCACCCGCGGGCATGGGACGCCGGCACGGCAGCCGGTCGAATGCGGCGACCTGCCATTCCTGATCAAGCGCGACGGCACCTGGCTATATCGCGGCACGCCGATCAATCGGAAGGAACTGGTTTGCCTGTTCTCCAGCGTGATCAAGCGCGAGGCGGATGGCAGCTTTTTCCTGGAAACACCCGCCGAACGCGGCCGGATCGAGGTCGAAGACGCCCCGTTCGTCGCCGTCGAGCTCGGCTGGACCGGGGACGGGCCTAACCAGGTGCTCAGCTGCCGCCTCAACACCGACCAGACGGTCACGGCCGGGCGGGATCACCCGATCCGCGTGGCACACGACCTGCTGACCTGCGAGCCCACCCCGTATCTGCACGTGCGGGACGGCAAGGGCGCGGCCCCGGTCGAGGCGCGTATCGGCCGCGCCGTTTACTATGAGCTGGTGGCGCTCGCCGTGCCGGGCACGATCCGTGGCCGCCGGGTGCTGGGCGTCTGGAGCTGCGGCGCGTTCTTCTCCCTCGGCGACCTGCCCACCGGCGAGGACTGACCGGGTTGGAGCTGGCAGAGCTGCGCGCCCGGCTGGCGGCGCGGGATGGGACCGTGCCAAGCCTGCCGGATGACGCCCTGGCCCCGCCCGCCACCAGCGACGATCTGGCGGACCTGGAGCTCGGCCTGGTCAAGCCAGCCGCCGTGCTGGTGCCGATCATCTTCGGCGCCGAACCCGGCATCCTGTTGACCAAGCGCACCTCCAGCCTGTCAACCCATCCCGGCCAGGTCGCCTTCCCCGGCGGCCGGATCGACCCGGGCGAGGACGCCATCACCGCCGCCTTGCGCGAGGCACGGGAGGAGGTGGGCCTGCCCGCCGACCTGATCGAGGTCACGGGGCAGCTGCCCGACCACCTGACCGCCACGGGGTTTCGCATCACGCCCGTGGTCGGCCTTCTGGCGCCGGGCTTCGTGCCGATCCCGTCCGCGGCGGAGGTGGAGGAGGTGTTCGAGCTGCCGATGTCCGTCCTGCTGGACCCGACGGCCCCCGAGAAGCGGCGCGCGCGGTGGAAAGGCCGGGACCGCGAGTTCTGGGTTTGGCCGCATACACGGCATTATATCTGGGGGGCGACGGCGGCGATCCTGGTCCAACTCGCACAACGCCTGCGCGCGGCCGGCGCCTGATGCTGCGCGCGATCGATCTGGGGCTGACCTTGGCCCCTCTGCTGCTGGCGGCCCTGTTGTACGGCATCTGGTTCCAGCGCCTGCCGAGCCGCCGTGTGGTGATGGGAATATGCATTATGGAAGCGGTGCTCGCGGCCATGCTGGTGTGGCAAGGCACCGCCGAAGGCCTGCGCCCGCATGAACGCTACGTACCGGCCAAACTGCAGGGCGACAGCGTGGAGGAGGGGCATGGGGGGTGAGTGTGCCTGCGGCGTCACGGGTGAAGCTCCTCCCCTTGTGGGAGGGGGCCGGGGGGAGGGGTGGACGCG
>CAXSEK010000573.1:0-2023 GCA_964235625.1 uncultured Acetobacteraceae bacterium | reverse complement strand
AAACGGCGGGAGAGGGCGGCATAGCACTCGTCCTGCGCCGCGGTGGAGGCGAGCAGCGGTTCGCCCGCCGGGTCCAGGAACAGCGCGTAGACTGCCGTCGTGTCGGCCCACAGCGCCGCCAGCCGCACATCGTCGGGCGCGAGCGCAGCCCAGTCGGCGACCGTGAGAGTGTGGCGCGGCCAGGGGCGGCACGGGATGGTGGTGGCGGCGCGGATGATGGCGGCGCTGCTCACCTCGAGGCCGCGGCGATGCCCAGCAGCCAGGACGCGGCGGCTAGCTGCAGGGCCCAGCCGGCGCCGAGCGTGAGCGCCAGGCCGACCCAGCCGATCGGGGCGGACCGGCCCTGCGCCGGGGGCAGGCGGTGGAAGGCGGTGACGACCAGCGCCAGCGTCAGCACCGCGAAGACGGCGGCCAGTGCGGCGCTGCTGGCCAGCGACGCCGCGAACAGCCCGTAGGCCGAGGCGAACACGCCCAAGGGCGGCAACCCGGCTAGTGCCGCCAGGCCGACGACCCCAGCCCAACCCCCGCCGGCCGCAGCGGCCAGTGCCAGGCAGCCGAGGGTGAGGTGCAGCAGCCCCGCCGCCGTACCCGCCTCGCCACCGAGGCCGACACCGAACGCGGCCGCACCCGCCATCGCCAGCGTGGCGCCAGCCGGCAGCCGCGCCGCACCGCGCCGGACACAGAATAGCCCCAGCGCGATCAGGACGAGGCCGGCACCGGTCAGCATGCCGCCAGGTGCCATCGCGTGGACGTTGCCGTCCAGCACGCCGCGCAGGCGCAGTGCCACCACCAGCCATACCCCGGCCAAGGGTCCGGCCAGCACGGCCAGGCCCGGGGGCAAGGCCATTCCACGCAGTGCCGCTGCCACCGGGATCAGCAGGCAGCAGCACCCGAGGCCGAGCAGAATCAGCACCGCGGCGATGCCCAGCGCGGCGCCCGGGGCCTGTTGGGCGGCCTCGGCCAGCGTGCTCCAGCCACCCGGTGCCAGGATTTGCAGCAGCGCGGTGCCGAATACCGCGAGGGCCAGGCCGGGCACGGCCCCGGCAAGCAGCGCGCCGGGCAGCCGGGCGCCGAGCACGGGGGCGAGCACGGCCACGCCGGCGGCCAGTACCGTCAGCTCCGGCCGGTTCGTCAGCAGAGCGAGGTTCAGACACCCGGCGACCAGGGTGGCAACAGGGTCGATGCCCGGCTCTAGCAAGCAGGCAGTGAGCCAAGCAAAGCAGGCCAGGACGGCCACGTGAATGCCGAGCGGGTCCGGCACCAACCAGGTGCTGAGGGCCGACCCGGTCCAGGGCAGGCTTAAGCAGGCAGCGAGGGTGAGGCCGGCGCAGGCGGGGGCAAGGGCGGGGTGGGGGTGCGGCAACCAGCGCGCAGTGAAGGCTAGCAGCAGCGGGATGGCAACGCAAATGGCGATCACCGCAACGCATCCAGCCGGGGAATGCCGCCGTCGGCCACGATCGCGCTGGTCCCGGCCAGCACGAGGGCCGGCAGCCAGCCATTCGGCAAAAGGCAAGCGGCCGAAGCGGCCCCGTTCAGCACCAGGAGGAGGGCGAGCCCCGGCTCCACCGTGAGGACCGCCGCCAGCAATCCCAGCAGCACGATGGCCAGGGCGGTGCCGAAGCCGTCCGGCAACGGCGCGGCGAGGGCCAGTGCGGCGAGCAGCAGGCCGCCGCTCATCGCCAGGATAGGGTTCGGCGCCTGCCACACGCGTCCGCGCAGCAGACGCTGCACCAGGGCCGCCTGCATCACAAGCACCGGCACCGACGCCGCGGCAGAGGGGTCGCCGGCGTGGATGGATGCAGCGACCGCCGACAAGGCGATGGCCGCGCATTGAGCGACGTAGATCCAGGACCAAGCCTGGGACACCGCATGGAACCGGCCGGCCAGCAGCAGGGCGAAGGCGAGCAGCAGGGCGGCCTGGCCGGGCAGCGCGATCATGCGAGGTCGCCGCCCGTCAGCAGGAACAGCAGCCCCACCACCACGAGCAGGAGGCTGATCCCGATCGTGCCGGCTTCCCGGTCGG
>CAXSEK010000572.1:0-2027 GCA_964235625.1 uncultured Acetobacteraceae bacterium | reverse complement strand
CAGGTAGTGCGCCTCGCGCCGCCGGGCCGGGTCGTCCAGGACGTAGATGAACTCGACAGTGGACGAAGCCGGGTGGGCGGAGAACAGGGCCAGCTGGTAGTCCACGTAGTCCAGCCGGCCATACAGCGGGATAACCACGGAGCAGCGCGGGGTGCGGGGGAGCTGGCCGTATTCGGTCACCTGGGCGGCTGGGGGGCTCGCCAGCCGCGCCTGGTTCAGGGCCGCGACAGCCGGGCCAAGCACCGTGTCGAAGGCGGGGCGGATCGTGTCGAAGCGGAGGTCGGCGACGGCGAGCAGGCGTTTGATCGCGGCGAGGCCATCCAAGCGGCGCGGCGGGACGGTGTGGTAGCCGATGGCACCGTGGGCGGTCTGTACCGCGATATACACCGGTTCGCCGGGTTGCACGGCGCCGGGTAGGAACGCGACGAAGCCGCAACCGGGATCGATGAACCCCTGGTCGGCGTGGCGGGTGACGACGTCGGCGCGGTCGGTCCGCAGGGTGGCCGCCAGGTCGAGCACGGTGGACGCGGCGCCGCTGCGGACCTGGAGGGTGCGGAGGGCGCCGGGTTGGGCGAGGAGCCAACCCATCAGGATGAGCCCGGTCGGGCCGGCCGCGATCGCCTCGTCGATGCCCAGGAACACGGCGGGATGGAGGCTGGCCAGCGTGTCCTCGCCCCGGTAGGGCTGCCGGGCGAGCAGCCGCAGCAGCGCCTCCCGGGCCGGGTCGGTCGACCGCAGCACCAGGGCGCGCATCAAGGACGCGAGCTTGGGGTCCTCCAGCACCTTGGTTGCCGGTGCCGCGGACAGCATCGCGTGCCAGCCCTCTGCCACGAGGGCGGCTGCGAGGAGCGGGCCGGACGGCGTGGCGGGGCATTGCAGGAAGAGCACGAGGCCCATTGCACCCTCCGGCAGATCGTCCCGCTCGTGCAGCAGCGCGATGCACGTCGCCCCGGCGTCACCGCTTGCGAACGACGCGGTGGCTTGTCCGGGCGCCTGCATCTCCGGCCAGGGCGAGGAGACCCAGCCGGACAGGAACCAACCCCCGGCGACGGGATTGTAGCCGTAGGCGTCGAGCGGTCCCGTGGCGAGCTGCACGGATTGGCCGCCGGTGAGCAGGCTGCGCATCGCCTCGGCCTGTGGCCCGCCCTCGCCGCCGTCGAGCAAGGGGAGCACGTGCGAGACCAGCCGCGCCCCGTTCATTGGCCGGGCGTCCGGTGTGGGTTGGATGGTGTGGCGGCCCGCACCCGTGTTCAGGCGAAGGGTGCGCAATGGGCCGTCCGGCTTGGGCGTGGATCGCAGGAAGGCGACGAACCCAATGCCGCGGCCCGCCACGTCCGCGCGGTGATAGAAGACGGAGGTCACGTGGGCCGCGACCGATCCATCGGCGAACTCGGCCTCTGCACCGGTATCGTCGCCATGGATCCAGGGGCGGGATACCCAGCCGCCGACGAACCAGCCATCTGCGGTGTCGAGCGTACCGTGGAAATCGACATGGCCCTCAAAGCCGGCACCGCTGCGCTGCTGGCTCGCCGGTGAGGCCGTCTGGGGCACGGCTTTCGCCTCGATGGTCCGGAAAGTTGCCCTCGGCACGCCAGTGTCACCCCGCATGGGACCGGCCGGCACTTCCGGTATGGACACCGCCTGCCGCGAATGCGTGTAAGGACCAGCCTTCCGGGAGTCCAGAGCTGGCCTCGATGCTTGCAGGCGGCGGGAGAATGTTGCGGCAGCGCGCGGACTGCCTTATGCCGCGAGGGTCGCATTGCGAGGATGTCGATGGCGGTGATCGGCTGCGTGCCCGGACAACCTTACTGTGCCGCGGCCACGCACGGTCGGGACCGTTAGGGATGGAGCAAGCCGAGCTCTACCGCCAGCTGACCGGTGTCGTCCGCGAGGTGCTCGATGACGACACCGTCGTGTTGACGCCGGAGCTGACGGCGAGGGACGTGCCGGGCTGGGACAGCTTTAAGCAGATCGAGGTCGCGCTCGCCCTGGAGGATCGTGACAGAGTCAAGTTCAGTTCGCGGGAG
>CAXSEK010000571.1:0-2036 GCA_964235625.1 uncultured Acetobacteraceae bacterium | reverse complement strand
CGCAGCAAGCCGAGACAACCGGGGTTCCTGGAGAACCGAACTTGCGCATCGCCTTCGTCAACTCGCTTTACCCCCCGCATGGCGCCGGTGGTGCCGAGGTCACCTTGCGGTTCCTGGCCCGTAGCCTCGCCGCGCGTGGCCACGACTGCCACGTATTCACCTTGACGCCGGAGCGCGTGGTGGCGAACGGCAGCATTGACGGAATCGGCGTCACCTACCTGCCGCTGGCCAACGTCTACTGGCCGCACGGCGGAGCACGTCCGCGTGCGCTGCGGCCGGTGTTCCAGGCGCTGGACAGCTACAACCCCGTGATGCGCCACCGGTTGCAGGGCGCGCTCGCCGCCTGGCGGCCGGACGTGGTGCACGCCCACAACCTCCAGGGGTTCTCCGTCTCCGCCTGGATCGCGGCACGACGCCTCGGGGCGCCGTTGGTGCAGACGCTGCACGACTACTACGTCGCCTGCCCACGCAGCGCGATGTGGCGGCCCGGGCGCGGCAACTGCGGGACACCGTGTGCGGAGTGCAGGGTGTTCGCCGCACCGCGTCGCGCCCTAAGCCACCTGCCCGCCGAGGTCACCTGCGTCAGCCGGCGCGTGATACAGCGCGTTGCCGGTGCCGGGGTATTCGGCGGCAGGACGGCCCGCATTATCCGGGGCAATAACCCGGAGGCCTCCCCTGCCCTGCCTACGCCACGCCGGCCTGGCGCGCCGCTGCGCCTCGGCTTCCTCGGCCGGCTCGACCCCCTGAAGGGCGTGGAAACGCTGCTGCGCATGGTCGCGGCCCTGCCGGGTGGAGCGGTGACGCTTGATGTCGCAGGCCGCGGCGAGCCCGGCTACGAGGCCGCGCTGCAGGCCGGCCTGCCGGCCGGCGTCCGGTTCCTCGGCCAGGTCGCGCCGGCCGTGTTCTTCGCCGAAATCGACCTGCTGGTGGTGCCTTCCGTGTGGGAGGACCCGTTCCCCCGCGTGTTCCACGAGGCGCTGGCATTCGGCGTGCCGAGCCTAGTCTCCCCCTTGGGCGGCCTGCCCGAGGCGGTCGAGCCCGGCCGCACAGGATTCGTTGCTGCCTCCGCCGACGAGGCCGGGTTCCTGGCGGTGATCCGGACGCTCCTCGCCGGGGGCTGGACGCCGGGAGCCATGCGCGAGGCGTGCCTCGCCGCCGCCGCCGACTACGCACCCGATCGCATCGTGGACCAGTACGAGGCGGTGCTGCTGGCTGCATCGCGACGCGAGACGCCGCCGCCGGGCAGCGGTGAGCTGTGGCAGGCCGACACGTCGCCGACAAGGCAGGAGGCGCGGTCCTCGGACCTTGTGCATGGCGAGCCCCGAGATACGAGCGCGTGAAGCCAGCATGCAAGCTCCGCCAGAAGGGCCACCGGCCAAGCAAGGCTTGGCCGGTGGCACGGCGCCAGACATCTGCCGCTCCGGTCCGTGGTGGTTGCCGAAGCCACGCCGCTGGTCTAAGCCGCCTTCCGAAGGTAGCCGAGCCGGCGTTGTGAGGTCGTGCGATGCAGGCTGTGCTTCTGGTCGCTGCGGCGGTGTTCCTGGTCCTCGCGTTCCACCCCTTCACCACTTACCCGCTCAGCCTCGCGCTGCTCGCGCGAGTGCGTCCGCGCCCGCTCGCTCTTCCGGCGACAGCCGACCCGGCGAGCGCCCGCGTCGCCCTTTGCGTGTGCGCCTACAACGAGGCTGGGGTGATCCGTGCCAAGGCGGAGAACATGCTGCAGATGCGCCTGCTGGTACCTGGCCTGCAGCTGCACCTCTATCTCGACTGCCCGTCGGACGGCACCGCCGCCATTGCCGCGGAGTTCGCGGACTGCATCGACGTCGTGGCTGCGACGGAACGCCACGGCAAGACGCACGGCATGAACCTCCTGGTGGAGCGCGCCGGCACCGAGTTCGTCGTGTTCAGCGACGCTAACGTCATGTTCGAACCTGACGCCGTCCTGCGCCTGCTCGCGCCGTTCGCTGATCCTGCGGTCGGCTGCGTCTGCGGCCAGCTCATCTACACCGGCGCTGATGGCTCCGCCACGGCGGCCA
>CAXSEK010000570.1:0-2045 GCA_964235625.1 uncultured Acetobacteraceae bacterium | reverse complement strand
GGCCGCTTCACTCCGCGCGGCAGCCGGGGCTTCACCGTGTACCGGCCGGAACATTGGGCGTTCGCCGGCACGGACCTGACCTATGGCGACATCTTCGGGGCCGAAGCGCGCATCTTCGGCTACGAGGTGGACGGCGTCGATTACACCTTCCGCGGCGGTCTGCCCTACCCGACGGGGGAGGACGGTACGCCGGACACGGTCGAGATCCTGGCCATGGCGCCCGCGGTGATGGCGGAGGCGCCGCTCGAGAGTTACACGCTGCGGGCCTATGTCGGCGCGCATGACTGGTACGAGAAGGCCGAGATGGTCCACGGCGTCGCCGATGCGGACACGCTGGCGAAGTCGTACCACGGGTCCGGCATGATGGTCTCCATGCGGCGCGGCAAAGGCGAGGTTTTGACGGCGGCGAGTTGCGAATGGGTGATGGGGCTCAAGCGGAACTGCGCCTACACGCAGCAGATCACCCGCACCATTCTCGACCGGTTCAAGGCGACGGACCCCCCGGGTGCCGCCGGCTAACCCGCAAGTAGCTTCATCCCAAGAGGAGGCCCACCGCATGATGCAGAGTCACACCCGGCCCACGCGCCGGCCTTTCCTCGCCCGCAGCGCCGGGTTTTCCGGCACCGACTCACCGCGTGCCGTGCTGGAGGAGTGCCTGGAGGATATCGCGCGCTGGGAGCCGGCGGTGGGTGCCTTCACCGTCATGGACGCCGTGGCGGCGCGCAAGGCCGCCGATGCGGCGACGGCGCGGTGGCGCGCAGGGCAGCCCCGGTCGGCAATCGACGGCATGGTCGTGGGCGTGAAAGACATGATCGACACCGGGGACCTGCCGACCGGCATGGGTTCGCCACTGTACGACGGCTACACCCCACGGTTCGACGCCGCCAGCGTGCAGGGGTTGCGGGAGGCCGGGGCCGTCATCCTGGGAAAGACGGTCACGACGGAATTCGCGTCGAGCCATCCGCGGGGCACGCGGAACCCGTGGGACCCGGCACGCACGCCGGGTGGCAGCAGCAGCGGCTCGGCCGCCGCGGTGGGGAGCGGCATGCTGTGCGGCGCGCTGGGCACCCAGGTCGTCGGCTCGATCCTGCGCCCCGCGGGCTATTGCGGAGCGTACGGCTACAAGCCGACCCCGGGCGGCATCAACCGCGGCGGCAGCCTCGACTACCTCAGCCAGAGCGTCACCGGGACGATCGCTGCCACGTTGGACGATGCCTGGGTCATGGCGCGCACCATCGTGGAGCGGGTGGGCGGCGACCCGGGCACGCCCGGCATCACCGGCCCGCTCACCCCGCCCGCCGCCCAGCGCCCGGCCAGGCTCGCTTTGCTCCGCACCGTCGGCTGGCCCGGCTTGCACCCTGCCGCGTCGGCTGCGCTGGAGTCCGCCTTGGAGACGTTGCGCGGCCAGGGCATCACCATCCTCACGCCCGAGACCTGCCCGGCGCTGGCCGCCGTGGAGGCGGCGACGGCGGAGGCACGGGAGCAGACGCTGATCATCAACGCCTGGGAGTGGCGCTGGCCGCTTGGTAGCTATATGGCGCGCGATGCCGGCCAGGTCAGCCAAGGCTCGCAGGACCGGCACGTCCATTCCAACGCGCTGACCCAGGCCGATTACGCGGCCGCCTTGGCTCGGCGGGCGGAGGCGCGGGCCACGCTGGCGGCTCTGATGCGGGAGTGTGACGCGCTGATCAGCGTCACGGCCGCCGGGGGCGCGCCGGTGGGCCTGGAGACGACCGGAGACCCGATCTTCGTCGTACCCGGCTCCTATCTCGGCGTACCTGGCGTGGCGTTGCCGGTGCTGGAGGCGGACGGGCTGCCGCTCGGCCTTCAGCTGCTGGGGAGCCCGGGGGCAGATGCGGCGCTGTTCGGGCATGCGGCGTTCGTCGACGGTCTGCTGCGGGGGGCCTCCGCGTAGTCACGATATCGCCTCATACCACCGGCCTTGCATTGACCCGTCAGCGATGGATTAAAGCCCATCCTACGATGGGGTGTAGGGTGTGTGTGGACGGCCCTTTTGGTGCAAGGGTTATGGTGGAAGAAATCTG
>CAXSEK010000569.1:0-2048 GCA_964235625.1 uncultured Acetobacteraceae bacterium | reverse complement strand
ATGATCCAGACATGCGGGTGCCGCTTCATCACCTCGCCCAGCGCCGCCATCTCGTCGGCCGAGCACGCCGCCCCGGTCGGATTGTTCGGGAAGTTCAGCAGCAGCCACTTGGTCCGCGGCGTGATCGCCGCGTCCAGATCGTCCGGGCGCAGCTTGAACCCGTTGTTCTGCGGGCAGTTCACCGGCACCGGCACCCCGCCGACCAGTCCCGTCATCAGTGGATAGGCGCCCCAGTACGGCGCGGGGATCACCACCTCGTCCCCTTCATCCACCGTCGCCATCAGCGCGTTGAAGATCGCCTGCTTGCCCCCGCCCGACACGGCGATCTCGTCCAGCGCGAACTCCAGCCCGCTATCGCGCACGAACTTGCGCTGGATCGCCTGTTTGAGCGCCGGCACCCCGTCCTGCGGGGTGTATTTCGTCTCTCCCCGCAATGCCGCCTGGTGCGCCGCCTCAATCGCATGGGGTGGGCTTGCGAAGTCCGGCTCGCCGATCGTGAGCGAGATCACGTCCACCCCGGCTGCCCGCATCGCCCGCGCCTTGGCCGTCATCTGCATCGTCGCGGCCAGGGGGACCCGGGCATGGCGTTGTGAAAGCGCCGGCATCACGATACTCCTTTAAAGCCGCAGGGCTCTGCCCTGCACCCGCAAGGGGACAGTCGTCCCCTTGCCCCCTCTCAACCAGGTGTCCAGAGGACGACTGTCCTCTGGCGGGGTTTGGGGCAGCGCCGCGTTCTCTATCGCAACCCCTCGCAGAACCGCCGGATCCGCAAGCAAGCCTCCCGCAACTTCTCCGTGCTGGTCGCATAGCTCACCCGGAAATGCCCCGGGAACATGAACGCCGACCCATGCACCGCGGCCACCCCCTCCTCGTCCAGCAACGCCACCACGAACGCCTCGTCCGTGTCGATCCGCGCGCCCTTCGGCGTGGTCTTGCCGATGCACCCGTTCATCGACGGATACACGTAGAACGCCCCCTCCGGCCGGTGGCACGTGATCCCCGGCGCCTGGTTCAGCATCTCCACCACCATATCCCGCCGGCCCTGGTACACTTCCACCATCATCGGGATCGTGTCCTGCGGCCCGTTCAGCGCCTCGACCGCCGCCGCCTGGCTGATGCTGGACGTATTGGACGTGGACTGCGACTGCAGCTTGTCCATCGCCTTGATCACCTGCTTCGGCCCGCCCGCGTAGCCGATGCGCCAGCCCGTCATCGCATACGCCTTGGAGCAGCCGTTCATCGTGATCGTCCGGTCGCGCAGCTTCGGCTCGACCTGCGCCATGGTCGCGAACTCGAAGTCACCGTATGTCAGCTTCTCGTAGATGTCGTCCGTGAACACCCAAACATGCGGGTGGCGCAGCAGCACCTCCGCCAGCGCCTTCAGCTCCGCCGCGGTGTAGGCCGCCCCCGTCGGGTTGCACGGGCTGTTCAGCATGAACCACTTGGTCTTCGGCGTGATCGCCGCCTCGAGGTCTTCGGGGCTCAGCTTGAAGCCGTTGTTCTGCCCACACGGCACGATCACCGGCGTCCCGTCCGCCAGCGCCACGATGTCAGGGTAGCTGACCCAGCACGGGCTCGGGATGATCACCTCGTCCCCCGCGTTCAGCGTCGCGACCATGGCGTTGTAGATGATCTGCTTGCCGCCGGTGCTGACGATGATCTCGTCCGGCGCATACTCCAGCCCGGAATCCCGCTTGAACTTCGCCGCCACCGCCTGCCGCAACGCCAGCGTCCCCGCGACATCGGTGTATTTCGTGTCGCCGGCCTCGATCGCGCGGATCGCCGCCCGCTTCACGTTGTCCGGCGTATCGAAATCCGGCTCACCGGCCGACAGGCTGATCACGTCCCGCCCGGCCGCCTGCATGGTGCGGGCCTTGGTGGAGATGGCAATGGTCTGGCTCGGGCTGACGCGGCCGAGCCGTTCGGCGAGAAGGGTCATGGTGGCGGTCTTCCGGGTGTCATAAAGGCCGCGGCACCCTATGCCTGCCGCGGTCCCTCGGCAACCGGATCACGTCGCGGGCGAGGCGCACGCCGCTGCACCAGCCAGG
>CAXSEK010000568.1:0-2052 GCA_964235625.1 uncultured Acetobacteraceae bacterium | reverse complement strand
TGAGACTGATGAAAGGGATCCGACGTATATGTCATGGGTTGCCGGCATAGCATGCATTTTTTGCATGGGCGGACGACCTTAGCGGTTTCACCCTGTCAAGAACTAGGCCACATCCTCACTGCCGTGACCGTAGCAAATGGGGTCTCATTTTGTTTTCCCGGGGGACACCCGGAGCAGTTGCTGCGATGCAACATAGCCCACCCTCGATGCATGTCACATCGTCGTGAGACGAGCCGAGATGTACTTGGACGGAGCGGTTTGGCGCATCCGTCGATGCAAGCTACTTTGGCGAGCTGTTCCCACAGATGAGGAGCCGAAGCATGGCCATGACACTCAGCACCGCATCCACGATCGTCGATGCCGCCTTGAAGAAAGGACGCTCCCAAGGCTTCATGCCGCTGTCCGTCGCCGTCCTCGATCCGGGCGGGCACCTCGTCGCCTTCAAGCGCGAGGACAAATCGGGCATCCTGCGGTTCGACATCGCGTTCGGTAAAGCCTGGGGAGCCCTGGGGATGGGCTTCGGCTCACGCGAGCGGTTCAACCGCACGCAGGCCAACCCGGCCTTCATGGCGGCGCTGACCGCGGTCAGCGCCGGCCGTCTGGTGCCGGTGCCGAGCGGCGTGCTGATCTTGTCCGGTGGCGACGTGATCGGGGCGGTCGGCGTGTCGGGAGACAACTCCGACAATGACGAGATCTGCGCTTTGGCCGGAATCGAAGCAGCCGGGTTGCAGGCCAAGACCGGCCTTTGAGCGCTGGTGGCACAGCAAGCGGTGGTAGCGGGTGCGTTGACTCAGGTCGGGTGCGCGCTATAACGCCTCGCTCCGGCGGCAGGGTCACTTGCCGCCCGGCTTCGCTCGGCTGCCGGCCGTGGCGCCGCCGACGACTCCGTTAGGATATTAGGCCCGATGTTCGCAGTCATCCGCACCGGCGGGAAGCAGTATAGAGTGACGCCAGAGCAGATCCTCAAGGTCGAGAAGCTCGACGCCGAGCACGGCTCGATCGTGACCTTCACGGACGTGCTGGCCGTGGGTGGCGGCGAAGGTGGCTTGCTGATCGGCGCTCCCGTGTTGCCGGGTGCCACGGTGACGGCGACGGTGGTGGCGCAGGACCGGCTGGAGAAGATCATCATCTTCAAGAAGCGCCGCCGGCAGAACAGCCGCCGCAAGAACGGCCACCGGCAGCACGTCACCGTGCTGCGGATCGGCGAGATCACCGCGGCCGCGGCGGCCTGAGCGAGGGATAGAGAGAGATGGCACACAAGAAAGCAGGCGGCTCGTCCCGCAACGGCCGCGATACCGAGGGCCGGCGCCTGGGCGTCAAGAAGTTTGGCGGCGAGGCGGTGATCGCCGGCAACATCATCATCCGCCAGCGCGGCACCAAGGTGAAGGCCGGCCCGAACGTGGGCATCGGCAAGGACCACACGCTGTTCGCGCTGACCGATGGCCACGTGAAGTTCAGCCACCGGGCCGAGGGCCGGGTGCATGTCTCCGTCGAGGTTCCAGCACCGATGGCCATAGCCGCCGAATAACGCGCTTACCGCCGCCGCGATTGCGCGAGGGTCGGTGCAAGCCGGCCCTCGTTTCGTTTGGACCTACCACGATGAAGTTCCTCGACCAGGCCAAGATCTATGTCCGCTCGGGCGATGGAGGGGATGGCGTAATCGCCTTCCGGCGGGAGCGGTTCATCGAGTTTGGCGGCCCCGACGGCGGCACCGGCGGCAAGGGCGGGGACGTGATCTTCGAGGCGGTCGCCAACCTCAACACGCTGATCGACTTCCGCTACACGCAGCATTTCCGTGCGCGCAAGGGCGGCAACGGCGCCGGCCAGGACCGCACAGGCGCTGGGTCGGAGGACGTGTTGATCCGCGTCCCGATCGGCACCCAGATCATCGACGACACCGACCGCGAGCTGCTGTTGGCGGATTTGGACGCGGCGGGCAAGCGGATCGTGCTGTGCCGCGGCGGCGATGGCGGGCATGGCAACGCGCACTTCAAGTCCAGCACCAACCGCGCGCCGCGCCGGGCCGACAAGGGATGGCCCGGCGAAGAGCGC
>CAXSEK010000567.1:0-2063 GCA_964235625.1 uncultured Acetobacteraceae bacterium | reverse complement strand
AGGTCCGCTCGCGCAGGATCGTGCCGTAGCGGCTGAGCAGCCCGGCCAGCCCGAGCCGCACCCGGCGGTTGCGCGGCAGCGTCTCGGGCAGCAGCCGCCAGACCAGCAACAGCGAGATCACTCCGTGCACGGTCGCGAACCAGAAGATCACGTGCCAGTTGGCGAAACCCAGGATGGCGCCGCCCAGCCCCGGCGCCAGGATCGGCGCCGCGCCCATGACGAGCATCAGCTGGGACATCATCCGTGACGCCGCCTGCCCCTCCGCCAAGTCCCGCACGACGGCGCGGGGCAGCACCATGCTGGCCGAGCCGCCGAAGGCCGCGATGGCGCGCAACGCCGTGAGCACGCCCAGGCTCGGCGCCAGCGCGCAACCGGCGGAGGCGAGGGTGTAGATGGCGAGCCCGGCCAGCAACGGGCCGCGCCGGCCGAAACGGTCCGAAAGGGTGCCTTGGGTGATCTGCCCGACCGCCAGCCCGGCGAACCAGCTGGCCAGCGTGATCTGCGCCGAACCGGACGCCAGGCCGAACCCGGCCTCGATGGCGGGAAAGGCCGGCAGGTACATGTCGGTCGAGAGCGGGCCGGCGGCGGTCAGGAAGCCGAGCAGCAATGGAAGCCGTGTTGATGTGGCGCGCATGGCCGTTTGAGGTCCGATCTGTAAGGGCAAGGGACCTGTAGCGCGCGGCAAGCCCCCTCACCCGGCATCTCCCCGGAAGGGAAAGATGGTAGTTACCGCGCCTGCGTGCTGACCGCCTGCGTCGTTCGCACGGGGCCGGGTTGCGGGCCACGGATCCAGACCGAGGGCGGCTGCGCCTGCGCCGTGCCATAGATCGAGCAGAACGCCACGTCCGCCGCGTCCCGCCCGGCGCCGATCCGCACCAGGCCGTCCAGCGCCGCCATCCGGGTCGGGTCGAACAAATACCATGCGCCGCCACTGGGCCCGTGCAGGTAGGCCTCGAACACGGCATGGAAGTCGGGCGGCTGCAACTGCCAGGCATAGGCGCTGATGTAGCGCGCGGGGATGCCGACCGCCCGGCACAGGGCGATGGCGAGGTGCGCGAAATCCCGGCACACGCCGGCCCGGTCGCCCAGGGTGTCGTAGGCGCTGGTCAGCGCGTCCGACGTGCCGGGCACGTAGTCCACGTTGTCGCGGATCCAGTTGCAGATCGCGGTTGCGCGCTGGTGCCCCGCCGGCTCGTGGCCGAACTGGCGGTTGGCAAACCGGCTCAGCCGGTCGGACTGGCAGTAACGGCTGGCATTCAGGTAAGGCAGCACGTCCATCGGCAGCGACCCGGCAGCGATCTCCGTCACCCCGGTCGGGTCGGGCATCAGCGGGTCGAGCGCGATGTCCGCCAGGTAGTCGATCTGGAATGTGCCCTTGGGTACCAGGAACCGCACGTAGCGGTTGCCGCTCTCCGGCGCCTCGAACCGGTCGGGGGTGCCGAGCGCCGGGCTGGTAGTGAGCGTCTCGCTGCGGATCTGCTGGCGGGGGAAGCGGGCGGCCTCAAGGTTGAACACGAATGGGGTGAGGGTCTCCACGCTGTAGCGCAGCGTGCAGCCGATCGTGAAATCCATGGTGCGGCTCCTTCGGGCAGGCGTCCGCCTGATAGTGCCCAAACTTGCGCAAGGCTGCCATCGCGCCTGCCCCTGGGAGGAGCGACACGAACGAATTTGCTCGTCGCAAGACCGCGCCAACCGCCGGTTTTCAGCACCGCTTATCCAAGCCGCATCACCCAGTCGGTCCATGGCTCAGAGGCACTACGTCCCCACATGTCTGCTTCGAGCTTTAGCACCGTCGCCCCTTACGTCACCGATCGCTCAATCCTCGTTCGTGCGCCGCACCAAAATCTCCCGTTTGCCGACGTGGTTCGCCGGCGTGATGATCCCCTCTTTCTCCATCTGCTCCACCAGCTTGGCCGCCTTGTTATACCCGATGGAAAGGTGGCGCTGGATGAACGAAGTGCTGCACTTGCCCTCCCGCGCCACGATGGCGACCGCCTGGTCGAACAGGTTCTTCTCCCCGTCGCCGGCCTCGCCCATGCCGCGCAGGCCCGGGTTGCCTTCGT
>CAXSEK010000566.1:0-2067 GCA_964235625.1 uncultured Acetobacteraceae bacterium | reverse complement strand
CTCCAGGGCGGTTGCGACGTGATTCTGGCCGGCGCTGCGTTCCTCCGCTACACAGCGCGGGAGGCCAGCTTCCTCCGGCCCGACATCATTCAGCCCTCCCTTGGCCAAGCCCTGGTGTTGCCGGCCGACGCAGCAGAGGCAGGGGTCGTCGATACCGTGTTCCTGCTCGCCCGGAATGGCATCCGCCGCCGCCACGTGCTGCCCGAACGGCGGATGCTGTCCGAGGCCGAAACCGCCGCGCACTGCAGCGACTTACTGCCCCGGGTCCGTTGCGACGCGGACACCCGGGCGATCTTGATTGCAGCGCTGCGTCCCCGCTACGACGGCCGGCTGACGCTGTACGAACGCGGCCATCCTGTGCGGCTGAACGTCGATCTAGGGGTCAGCGCCGAGCACGCCGGGTGCTATTTGACCGGTTGGCTCTACGACCCCGCTGGCACCGTTGAAAGCGTGCGGTTCCGCACGGCGCCCAGCTTCAACCTGCGGCTCGACGACCGTTGGACCCGCATCCCGCGGCCCGATGTGACCGAAGGCTTCAGCGCCGACCCCGCCCTGCCTGCCTGCGAGCCGAGCCGCCATGGCCATGGCTTCGCCGTGCATGTCCCCCATGCAAGCGTTGACCAGGCCGGCGCATCATCGCCCGCCGAGCAACCTTATCTTGAGGTCGCAATGCACGACGGTTGGTGCGGCTTCGTGCCGCTTGCCCCCGTGCCGCTCAAGGGACACGACAGCCATGCCCGGTTGGTGGCGAGCGTTGACCTGCACAAACCCTCCGGCCTGGTGATCATCGACCGCCATCTCGCCCCCTTCTTCGCAAACATTGCGGCTCGCCCGCCAACAGTGGCAAGCGCCTTGCCCGCCAAGCTGTCTTGGCCAAGCCTAATTGTGGTCCCGCTTGGCCCCGTCGAGCCGCCGCGCGCATTGCTTTCGCAACTGCTGCAAGACCCGCTTGAACCCGGCGAGGGCATTCTGTTCGTGTGCGGCGACGATTGGACCGATGCCAGCATCGCCGCCCTAGACCGCTGGTCGCACTTCTACGGCGCCACCGCCGCGGCAATCCGCATAGCCGGGCCCGCCACCGTGCGCACCGCGCTAAGCCTCGCTGCTGAGCACTCGGACGCCGGGCGGATCCTGTTGCTCGGGCCCGGCACAGTGGGCGGCGGCAAGGGTTGGCGCGGCGCCTTACGAAAAATTTCCGACGAACAAGGCGAAGACGCCTGCGTGTCGCCAACCGTGTTCTACGAAGACAATTCCATCCGCTTTGCCGGCTGCGACGGCATCGAACCGCTTGACGCCGCACCCTACGTCCGGGTCCGTCGACGGCTGGCGGGCTTGCCAGCCAGTTTCGCTCCCCCCGGACCCACCGTTCCGGCAACCGGCGTGAGTGCAGCATGCTGCTTGATCCCCCGCTCCGTGCTGACCGGCTTGCAATCGCAGGCTGCAACAGCCGCGGCGTCATTGTGGGAGCCAGAACTCGACTTGCTGCTGCAGCTCAAGCAAGCGGGCGCCGCATGCTGGTGGGCGCCATCGGTGCAAGTCTACGCGCCCGACGCATTGCCCACCGGCGAGCCTGAACGTGCCAGCCGGCTGGTCGGCCGCTGGTGCGTGCGCGCGCAACTGACCACAGGAGGCCGCTGACATGCGCGTGCTGATCATCTCACACGGCCATCCGGCGTTCTCCATCGGCGGCGCCGAGGTCGCATCGCACAACCTGATGGGCGGCCTCGATGCCATCCCTGGAGTGGAGGCGCACTATCTCGCCTGCGCCGGCGGCGGTTTGCGCCGCCATGCCGACACACCGCTGATGAGCCTGCGCCAAGGCGAACGGGAGGTGTTCCTACACACCGAGGGATGGGACCCTTTCTGGCTGTCGAACGCCGGCGGATTGGCCGATCTACAGGACGCCTTTACCGGCTATCTCGAGCAGGTGCGTCCCGATGTGGTGCACTTCCACCATATCATCGGCATCGGCGTGGAGGCGATTGTGCAGGTGCGCCGCATCCTGCCGGACGCCGCCATCGTCATCACCTTCCACGAATACCTGCCGATTTGCTTCAACCACGGCCA
>CAXSEK010000565.1:0-2071 GCA_964235625.1 uncultured Acetobacteraceae bacterium | reverse complement strand
CTGCCCCGCGGCGCCGGCGGCCGAACTGGGTATTCTGGGTCGCAATCGCCGGGATGCTGGTGGTCCTGGCACAGATGATGGTGTTGCGGCGCCCGGCGGTGACTGCCTCGCTGCTGGTGCGGGTGGCGGCGCCGAACGGGACTGCGGTGCCGGGCGGGCAGGTGCTGGTGGACAACCGGGCCGTGGGTGCACCGGGCCAGGTCCTGTCGGTGCCGCCAGGTGCGATGACGGTGTCGTACGTCAATCCGGGCTGGCACGCCGACCCGCGCGCGGTCCAGATCGCAGCCGATGCATCGCTGACGCTCGATCTGCAGGCGCGGGAGCTGCCTGGCCGGTTGACGCTGACCACGGCGCCGCCGGGGGCTACGGTCGCCTTTGCCGGGCGTGTCCGCGGCAAGTCGCCGTTCACCGCCGACCTGGCGCCGGGCAGCTACGACATCTCCGTGACGCTGAGCGGCTACGTGGCCAAGATCGTCTCGCTCACAGTGGCCCGGGGTGACCCGGCAGTGGTCAATGTCGAGCTGACCGCCGCACCGGTGCGCCGGACGGACGCGCCGTTCGACCGGGGCGTGATGACGAAGGCGGCGCAACTGCTGGCGGCCCCCGCATGGAACGCCGACGTGCTGGCGATGCTGTTCGCAGGCTCGGAGGTGCAGGTGCTGGCCCGCGTGACGGGCGACCCTGCCTGGCTGCAGGTCCGAGCCGGGGGACGTACGGGCTATGTTCCGGCCGAAGGCACGGTGGAGGCTTGGGATGGCTGGGCGCTGCGCAATGCCGCCGCGGGCCCGCTTGATACCGTCACGCCGGATTTGCGGGTTGTGATCGGCGGGCGCTCCTTTCTCCTGGCAGGCGTGCAGGCACCGGGTCAGGGGATGGCCGCCACGGCTGCGATCCTCCAGGTCGACTCCAACCTGCTCACGGCACTGCATGATGGCGACGTGCGTTGCGTTCCGCACGATGTCACGGCGTTCCAGTGCCGGACGGTGTCCGGGCAGGATATCGCCGAGCTTTACGTGCTATACGGGGCCGCTGCGGTGTCCGGCGGGGCGCCGCCGGGCTATGCCGATGCGCAACGCTTAGCGCGGGAGCAGCAGCGGGGCATGTGGGCGCCTTGAGGGTGCTGTCGGGTTGCTGGAGGTTGCGGGATCCGAAGGTCCATCACCCCGGCCGCTAAAATGGATCATGAGCGGCTCCGGTGAGAAAGGAAGTTCCCCTTTCCCCGCAAGGGAGGGGGAGCATTGCAGCGCTCAATGACCGCCTAATGGCCAGAACAGGGCGATCAGCGGGATGCCTGCAACGACCACCAGCAGGGAGAGCGGTGCGCCGAGTTTGGCATAGTCGCCGAAGCGGTAGCCACCAGGGCCCATCACGAGGGTGTTGCACTGGTGGCCGATGGGGGTGAGGAAGTCGCAGCCGGCGCCGAGCGCGACGGCCATGAGGAAGGAATCCGGGTTCAGCCCCAGCTTTTCCGCCAGGCTGACCGCGATCGGGCCCATGATCAGCACCGTCGGCGCGTTGTGCAGGAAGGGGGTCACCGCCATGGTCAGCACCAGGACCACACCCAGTGCGCCGGTGCCGGGAAGGCCCTGCACGGCGTGCCCCATCCAGCCCGCGATCAGGTTGGTGCCGCCGGTGTCGCGCACGGCATGGCTGATCGGGATCAGCGCGCCGAGCAGGATCAGCACGTGCCATTCCACGGTCGCGTAGGCTTCGTGCATCGTCATCACCCGCAACAGCAGCAGCATCACGGCGGCGGCGAAGAAGGCGAAGGTGACGGGGGCGAGGTTCAGCGCGACCGACAGCATCGCGACGGCGAGCACCAGCACGGGGATCAGGCTGCGTTGGCTGCGGCCGAGCGTGATCATGCGGACGGCCAGCGGGAGGACGTGCAGCTCGCCCATGATATCCGGCAGCCGGGGGGAGGCGCTGCGCAGCACGACGACGTCACCCGCGCGCAGCCGCACGTTGCCCAGGCGCTGCGCGATGCGCTGGCCGCTGCGGCTGACGGCGAGCACGCCCATGGCGAAGCGCTCCTCCAGCCGGGCGTGGGCCACGGTGTCCCCCAGGAGCG
>CAXSEK010000564.1:0-2080 GCA_964235625.1 uncultured Acetobacteraceae bacterium | reverse complement strand
GCGCTGCTGGCCCGCGCGGTCGGACAGGCCGTGCGGGTGCAGCTGACGCGGGAGCAGGAGCACGCCTGGGAGCCCAAGGGGGCGGCCCAGCTCTGCGATGTGCGCGGCGGGCTGGACGCTGCCGGCGCGCCCACCGCCTACGACTTCACCACCCGCTATCCCTCCAACCTGGCCCCCATGCTGCCGCTGCTGCTGACGGGCGTGGTGCCGCCCGTGCCGGATGTGGCGCAGATGGGCGACCGTACCGCCATCCCGCCCTACGCCTATCCTGCCATGCGGGTTGCGGTGGAGGACATGGCGCCGCTGGTGCGGGCCTCCTGGATGCGCGGCGTGTCGGCCTTGCCCAACACGTTCGCGCATGAAAGCTTCATCGACGAGTTGGCGACCGAGGCCGGCGTGGACCCGGTGCAGTACCGCCTGCGCCACCTAAAGGAGACGCGCGCAGCCGAGCTCGTGCGCGCCGTAGCGGCCCAGGCGGGCTGGAAGGACCGGACCGGACCCCGTCTCGAGCGCGAGGGGGACATCCTGCGCGGGCAAGGTTTCGCCTACGCGCTGTACGTCCACAGCAAATTCCCTGGTTTCGGTGCGGCTTGGGCAGCCTGGGTCGCTGATGTCGAGGTGAACCGGCGTACCGGCGAAGTGGCGGTGACGAAGGTGACGGTCGGGCACGATGCCGGGCTGATGATCAATCCGGCCGGCGTGCGCCACCAGATCCATGGCAACGTGGTGCAGGCGACCAGCCGCGCCCTGAAGGAACGCGTCACCTTCGAGGACAAGGCGCTGGTGTCGAGCCGGGAATGGGGCGGCTACCCCATCATCTCCTTCCAGGAGGTGCCCGAGATCGACGTGCTGATGATGCACCGGCCAGACCAGCCGCCTCTGGGTGCAGGCGAGTCTGCCTCTGTTCCCGGCGCCGCGGCCATTGCCAACGCTATCTTCGATGCCACAGGCGTGCGCTTCCGCAGCGCGCCCTTCACGGCGGACGTGATCCGCGCAGGCCTGGGCATTGCCTCGGATCCACCGCTGCCTCCAGGTCCGAAGCGGCGGCGCTGGTTCGGGGCCTTGGCCGGGCTGGGCACCGCGCTGGGCGTCGCGGCGGTGGGGCTGCTTGGCCTCCACCCCGCCATGCCGCGCACGACGCCGCTCGGGCCGGACGTATTCTCTGCCACGCTGATCGAGAAAGGGCGCTTGCTGGCGGCGGCCGGGGACTGTGCGGTGTGCCACACCGCGCCGGGCGGCCAGGTCAATGCCGGCGGCCACGCCCTCGACACGCCATTTGGTGTCGTCTACGCCACCAATCTCACCCCGGACGTCGAAACCGGCATCGGCGCCTACTCCTTCGCCGCCTTTCAGCGCGCCATGCGCGACGGCATCGGCCGCGACGGGCGCAACCTCTACCCGGCCTTTCCCTACACGTCCTACACGCGCATGGCCGACGAGGATCTGCTGGCGCTCTACGCATTCCTGATGGCCCAAACGCCGATACGCGCGCGCTCCCCCGAAACCCGGCTCGCTTTCCCCTTCAACATCCGGCCACTGATGGCTGGCTGGAACCTGCTGTTCCACCGCCCCGGCGCCCTACAGCACGAGCCTACGCAGACGGATCAGTGGAACCGCGGGCGCTACCTGGTCGAGGCACTGGGCCATTGCGGCGCCTGCCACACCCCGCGCAACGCGTTGGGGGCCGAGAAGCAGTCGGCCCACATGGCGGGCGCGGTGGTGGATGGCTGGGAAGCCCCGGCGCTGAACGGAGTGTCACCCGCGCCGGTACCGTGGAGCGAGGGAGCGCTCTACGATTACCTTCGCACCGGCCATTCCACGGCGCATGGCGTCGCGGCCGGGCCGATGGCAGCGGTGGTCAGCGAACTCGCGCATCTACCAGACACCGACGTGGCCGCGATGGCGCACTTTGTCTCAACCCTGAACCAGGGACCCGCACCGGTCGTGGACGAGGCCGCGCTGGCCGCGACGCTGGAGGCGCAAGCCTGGCAGGCCATACGCGGCGACGCCTCGGAGGGCGCTCGAATCTTCCGCGGGGCTTGCGCCTCCTGCCACCACGACGGCAGTGGGCCGCCGGTGT
>CAXSEK010000563.1:0-2089 GCA_964235625.1 uncultured Acetobacteraceae bacterium | reverse complement strand
GGACCGAGGCGATGTGCGTCGCGTCGAACGGCCCCGTCATGAGCCCGGCCCGCCGGAACGCGCGCGGCAGGGTAATGCCGTCATGCAGCGAGGCACGGATGGCCGCGTGCCCTCCCGCCGACTCATAGGCAGCCCGGCGCGCGATGAACAATTGGCCGCACCCGGCACCCAACCCGGGCGAGAGCGAGCGGCGCATCACCGCCATCGGCAGGTAACCGAGCAGCAGGAAGTGGATCAGCGGCAGCAGCAACTGCTCCGACCAAGTGCGGACCACCTGGTGCGGGACGCCGCTGGCGAGCCCCACCTCGTTCGTCGCCATGAAGCCGGCCATGCGGACCAGCGCGTCGGACGCGAGGCGCACATCGGCGTCGGTGAACACCATCAACTCGTGCCGGGCGGCGCGGGCCAGCACGGCGCAGGCGTGCTGCTTGCCGGACCAGCCGGCGGGCAAGGCCGGACCGCTGATCACGCGCAGCCGCTCGTCGGCGATGCCGGCGAGGATGGCGGCAGTTTGGTCGCTTGAGCCATCGTCCAGCACCACGATCTCGAACTCGACGCCGATGCTGGCCAGCACGGCCGCTACCGCGTCACCGATATTGGCTTCCTCGTTGCGGGCCGGGATTAGCACCGAGACGGGAGCCGACACGGCAGCGGACTCGGGCCGCCGGAAGCCGCGCAGGTTGGCCAGCGCGAGGACGAAGGGGAGTCCGGCGAGCACCAGGGCGACCAGGCCGAGGATCATGTCTCGCCCTCATGGCTTGGATCGAACCGGCGCCCCCCGGCGGTGGCCCGCAGCCAGCGCCATGAATCATAAATCCCGCCCACGCCCGCGCCTCCCCGCACCAGCGGCCGGAACAGGGCCGGGTTGCGTGTCGCAGACTCGGCGGCCAGCGCGTCCATCGTGCGGGAGAGGCCATCCTCCAGCCGCGCCGTCCATTCGGCAACGCTGCCCTGGTGATCGGTCGGCAACGGCTCGCCGAAGCGGACGAGCGCCTCGGGCCGGCTCTCGTTCCAAAAGGTGTATTCCAGCGCCAGCGGCAGGATGGTGACGCCGGGCACCCGGCGGGCGAGATGGGCCAAACCCGGCCGCAGGGTGACCGGGCGGGTTCGAGGGTCGGTGAACGCGCCCTCCGCGGTGATCCACAGCATGTTGGCGGGCGAGGCCAGCACGGCTAGGCAGGTCCGCATGAAGATGGCAGCGCCGCGCGGGTTGTCCAACTCGACGCCGAATACGCCCATGCGCTCGAGCACGCCATACTTGCCCAGCGCTGCGGCGTCCATCGGGCCATAGCCCGAGCGGCCACGGAACAGCATGTCGCACAGCAGGATGTAGACCGCCGGATCCCACCATGACGGATGGTTGGAGTAGACGATCAGCTTCCTGCCCGCCACACCACGCGGCAGCCCGGTGCGCGAGATGCGGACGGCATGGAACTGGCGGCTGAGATACCAACGCAAATACAACGCGAACAGCCGGAAAAGCTGCGGCGACCGGCGGTCGAGGATCGACCTTTCCACCGGCTCGCTGCGACGAAACGCGTTATCCCTTGCAACCACCCAAGTCACGCGCTCAGCGGGGCGGCATTGCTCATGCGATCCTTGTCCAGGCTGTCCGCCGCGATCCAGCCGCTCATTAGCACCATCGGCATGCCCGGCCCCGGATGCGCGGCCCCGCCGGCCAGGTATAGACCGGCCAGGTCGCGCGAGCGGTTGCCCGGCTTGAACGCGCCGAAGAACTTGCCATGGCTGGCCAGGCCATAAATCGCGCCGTTCAGCACACGGTAGCGCTCGTGGATGTCGGCCGGGGTCAAGTGGCGCTCCACCACGATACGGCTCTCCAGGTCCGGCATGCCGGCGCAGCGGGCCAGCTTGTCCAGGATCACCTTGCGGTAGCCCGGCAGCATCTGCGTCCAGTCATGGTGCGGCCGGAGATACGGGGTGTGGACCAGGACATACAGCGCCTCGCCACCGGGCGGGGCGACGCCAGGCTCGGTGCGGGCGGGGGCGGCGATGTAGCAGGTCGGGTCCGGCGCCGGCTCGCCCTTGTTGTAGATCCAGTCGAACTCCTCCTCCGGGTCCTTCGAGAAGA
>CAXSEK010000562.1:0-2092 GCA_964235625.1 uncultured Acetobacteraceae bacterium | reverse complement strand
CGTCGCCTGGGGGGCGTATAACGGCGTGTTCCTGGTGCTGGAGCGGCTGTTCCTGCTGCGTGCGCTGGACCGCATGCCGCGGCTGGCGGCGAATGCGTGGACCTTCCTCGTGACGGTCGCGGGCTGGCTGGTGTTCCGCGCCGTCTCGCTGGGCCAGGCCGGCACCATGGTGGGTGCGATGCTCGACCCGGCGCGGCCCGGCACCGTGGTCGGGCTATACCGCTCGCCGATCATGCTGAGTGCCATGGTGGTAGCGGCGCTAATCTCCTTCTTGCCGCGCGTGCCGGGCTTCGACCGGGCGCAGGAGACTGCGGTTGCGGCACCGGCCAGCCGGGCCGTGCTGGACGTGGTGTTATCGCTGCTGTTCGTCTTCGCCTTGGCCAAGGCGCTGGCCGACCCGTTCAAACCGTTTCTGTATTTCCGGTTCTAAGCCGATGTTTGTTCGAGTGTTACGTCTGATCCCCCTCGGCCTCGGCGCGCTCGTCTGGGCGGCGCTGACCGTGCTGCTGATGGTCAACCTGCTGCTGCCGGCCTTGGGCCAGGGCCGGATGAAGCTGATGCCGCCGCTCGCCGGCGTGACCAACCCCCAGAAGGCCAAGTTCACCTGGGACGGCCTGCTGCACGGTTCGTATCAGGCTGCATACGCGCAGACGGTCGGGACGGAGGTGCCGCTGTATCCGGCCGCTGTACGGCTGCGCAACCAGGTGCAATATACGCTGTTCGGGGCGGCGGCGGTGCCGGGCGTGGTGGTCGGGCGCGGGCCCAGCCTGTTCGAGGACGCCTATGCCGACGAATACTGCAGCCGCGACCTCGCCACTTGGCACGCACGCGCCGACGGCTGGGCGGCTCAGATCCGCGAGATGCAGGCCGTGGAGGAGCGCCGCGGCAAGGCGTTCCTGTATGTGCTGACGCCGTCCAAGGTCTCGCAATATCCGGACATCCTGCCGGCGGGCTATGGCTGCCCGGCCTCCGCCACGGACCGGGCGGGCGTGGTCCCGGCCTGGCTCGCGACGCTGCGGGGGTTGGGCGTGCACGTCGCCGACACCACGGCAGCGATGAGCGCGGCTCACGGTGTGTATTCGTTCCGCATGTATCCGCCGGGCGGCGCGCACTGGAATGCGGTCGGCGCCGCGCTGTCGATGCAGGCGGTGATGACGGAGCTGCACCGGCTGGTGCCGGGCGGCGGGTTCGAGCCGTTCGGCTTCCAGTGGCACATGGTCCGCCACGCGACGGGGCTGGATATCGACCTCGCCCGCCTGTTGAACCTGATCTGGCAGTTCCCGGCGCGTGCGGTGCCGGCGGTGGACATTCAGCCGGGCCGTCCGCCCGAGCCGTGCCCCGGCACGCGCGTGGTCATCGTGGGTGGCAGCTTCAGCCACGCCCTGTTGGAGCACCTCCTGCTGGCGACCTGCAATCCGCCGGCGGTCGAGTATGAGTATTGGCGGACCTATACGCTCACCTGGAGCCGGCAGGGGCCGAAGCTGATCTTCGGCGTGGACGAGGCGCAGCGCACCCGGGATTTGATGGCCGCCGACGTGTTGGTTTACGAGGAGAACGAGCAGGTCCTACTGCATCCACCGCAGGGCGAGGCTTTGTGGGAGTTCCTGCACGGGTTGCCGGCGCCTCCGTCTTAGGCGTACGGTCACGCTTTGCGCACGGTTGGCAACCGGTCTAGCGCAGATAGAGGGCGGATACACGCCACGGGGGAAGTCGGGTGAGCAAGTTTGCGTCCTTGGCACCGTTGCTGGCGCCGCGGTCCGTGGCCGTGGTGGGCGCGTCAGCCGACCCGGCGCGGATTGGCGGGCGCCCGATCGCCTACATGCAGGTGCGCGGGTTCGCCGGGCCGATCTACCCCGTCAATCCGAACCGTCGCGAGGTCCAGGGCCTTCCCGCCTATCCGGACATTGCCAGCCTGCCGACAGTGCCGGACGTGGCCATCGTCGCGGTGCCCGCGGCCCAGGTGATCGAGACGGTGGCGGCCCTGGGCGCGCGTGGCACGAAGGCGGCCATCGTGTTCTCGGCCGGGTTCGCCGAGATCGGGCCGGCGGGTGCCACCTTGCAAGAAGAGTTGGTCGCGACCGCGCGTGCCCAT
>CAXSEK010000561.1:0-2119 GCA_964235625.1 uncultured Acetobacteraceae bacterium | reverse complement strand
GCGCTGCGGCAATGCCTGCCCCGGCACCGCCATCCTGCCGCCGGGCCCGGCGGACGCGTTGCTGGGCGTCGAGACCGGCGGGATCGCGCCGTGCTTCGCCGCCGTCGGCGCGTCCGGCCTGTTGCGCGCGACCCGCGCCTGGCTCACCGCACGCGGGGTCTCGCCCGAAGCCGCGCTCGCCGCCGCGTTGGCCGGGGAACCCGTGGTGCCCGTCGCCGGCTGGGCCGACCACGCCGCGATGCACGACACCATCGCCCCGTTCCTGCATGCCATGCCCCCCCGCCCGGCGGCACTGCCCGTCCCGGCCAACGATACCGGCCGCACCGAGCTGCCCGCCCGCCGACGCGGCTACACCCAGAAGACAGCGATCGGCGGCCATCGCGTGTTCCTCCGCACCGGCGAGTATGGCGATGGCCGGCTGGGTGAGATCGGCCTTGCCTTGCCGCGGGAAAGTGCCGCCGTCCGCGGCCTGGCGGACGCCTTCGCTACCGCCATCTCGGTCGGGTTGCAGCACGGCACGCCGCTCGACGCCTATCTCGACGCCCTGGCCCATGCCCGCTTCACCCCCGCCGGGGCCGTGGAGGGCGACCCGGCGGTCGAGCACGCCAGCTCCATCCCGGATTACGTGGTGCGTTCGCTCGCCGCGAGCTATCTTGGCCGCGTCGTCCCCGCCGAGCCATCCGACGAACGGCTGGCCAAGCCCGAGGAGCCGCCCTTGCTTCCCATGGACCTCCCGCCCTGCCGCCGCCGCGCCGCCCTCCGCGTGGTTGCCGCCTGATGGGCCGCGTGGACGCGAAGCTGGCGGCTTTGGGGATCACCCTGCCGCAGCCGATGGCTCCGCTGGCCAACTACGTCCCGTTCGCGCGGTCCGGCACCCTGGTGGTCGTGTCCGGCCAGGTGCCCGCCCGCGATGGCAAGATCGCCTATACCGGCAAGGTCGGCGAGGGGGTGACGGTGGAGACGGGGCAGGAGGCCGCGCGGCTCTGCTTGATCAACCTGCTGGTGCACCTGAAAGCCGCCTGCGACGGTGACCTGGACCGGGTGGTGCAGGTTGTCCGCCTGGGCGGCTTCATCGCCTCCCCACCGAGCTTCAGCCAGCACGCCGTGGTGATGAACGGTGCCTCCGACCTGGCGGTGGCCGTGTTCGGCGACGCCGGGCGCCATGCCCGCTCCACCATCGGCGTCCCTGCCCTGCCGGGCGACGCAGCCGTTGAAGTCGAAGGCATGTTCACGATCAGCTAACCATCGTCCTGCACTCCTCCGGGAGGAGGGTCCGCCCCGCGCGCCATGTTCAAGCGTTTGCTGTCCCTCGCTGGTCGGCGCTTCCGCTCACCATCCGTGCCTGATGTCGAGCCGGAGAGAACTGCACTGGCACACCCATGCTGCACTGCCATATCGTCTCGCATGCCAGACGGCTCGACCTCACTGACGCTCACGCTGCACCCTTCGATCGGCGCGATCGATCCGGCCGAATGGGATGCCTGCGCCGGGGACGACAACCCCTTCGTCAGCCATGCCTTCCTCTCCGCGGTGGAGGATAGCGGGTCCGCCGGGCCCCGCACCGGGTGGCTGCCGCAGCACGCGGCGTTGCGCGACGAAGCCGGACAGCTGCTCGCCGCCGCCCCGATGTACGCCAAATCCAACAGCTACGGCGAATACGTGTTCGACCACGGCTGGGCCAACGCGTTCGAGCAGGCGGGTGGCGACTACTACCCGAAGCTGCAGGTCGCCGTGCCCTTCTCCCCCGTGCCCGGCCCTCGCCTGCTGTGCCGCCCGGATGGCGGCGTGCCGCCGGAGGCGCTCGGCGAGGCACTGGTCCAGGCGTGCGGCGAGCTAAAGCTATCCAGCCTGCACGCCACGTTCTGCACCGAGGCGGAGTGGGAGGCGCTGGCTGGTTGCAGCGGTTGGGCCAGCAATACCATTGGGAAAACCACGGCTACGGCAATTTCGATGACTTCCTCGGCGCCCTCTCCTCCCGCAAGCGCAAGAACCTCCGGCGCGAACGGCGGGACGCGAACGAGTCCGGATTGGAGTTCCGTACTCTGCGCGGCAACGAGATCGGACGCCGCGAGTGGGACGCGTTCTACCGCTTCTACCAGTCCACCGTGGACCGCAAATG
>CAXSEK010000560.1:0-2137 GCA_964235625.1 uncultured Acetobacteraceae bacterium | reverse complement strand
TGGGTGGTGATGCCGACCGTGGCGGTGGTGCCGTCCAGGCGAACCCACTCGTGGTCCTTGGTGTAGCGGATCATGGTTGCGGGTTCCTTAACGGACGTAGCGGTGGGGGACGAAGGGGAGTGCGGCGACCCGGGCCGGCAACTGCTTGCCGCGGACCAGCAGGTTGAGTGGGGTACCCTCGGCGGCGAGGTCCCGGCGGACGTAGCCCATGGCGACCGGACCGCCCGCCGTCGGGCCGAAACCGCCAGAGGTGACGGTGCCGGCGCCGGTGCCGTCCTCTGCCGCAATGGCGGTGTCGGTGCGGGCTGGAGCGCGGCCCTCGGGGCGGATGCCGACACGCAGCCGGGTCGGGCCATGGGCCAGCTGGTCGCAGATGGCAACGGCGCCGGGGAAATCTTGCGCCTCGCGCCGGCGCTTGGCGATGGTCCAGGCGAGGTTAGCCTCGACCGGGGTGGTCAGCTCGTCGATGTCGTTGCCATACAGGCACAACCCGGCCTCCAAACGCAGGCTGTCCCGCGCACCCAGGCCGGCGGGCGCGACGCCAGGCTCCGCCAGCAGCGTTTGCGCGAATGCCTCGGCGTCGGCGGCGGGGACGCTGATCTCGTAGCCGTCCTCCCCCGTGTAGCCGGAGCGGCTGATCCAGACGGGGATGCCGGCGATGGTGAGCCGTGCCACGCCCATGAACGGCAGCGCCGCCGCCACGGGGGAGAGCCGGGCTATCACGGCGGCCGCCGCCGGTCCCTGCAGGGCGAGCAGCGCGCGGTCGTGCCGATCGGCGGTGATCTGCGGGATGCGGGTGGCCAGATGCTGCGCGTCCGCCTGCTTGCGGCTGGCGTTGACGATCAGCAGCAGGCTGTCGCCATGGTTGGCCACCATCAGGTCGTCCAGCACGCCCCCGGCCTCGTCCAGGAACAGGGTGTAGCGCTGGCGGCCCGGCTTGATGCCGGTCATGTCGCCGGGCACAAGGGTTTCCAGCGCGGCAGCGGCCTCGGGGCCGTGCAAGCTGATCTGGCCCATGTGGGAGACGTCGAACAAGGCAGCACGTTCGCGGCACTGGATGTGCTCGGCCATCACCCCGGCGGGGTAGTGCACCGGCAGCTCATACCCGGCGAACGGCACCATGCGGGCGCCGAGGCGGCGGTGCAGCGCGTCGAGCGGGGTGGTGCGGAGCGTGTCCGCTTCGGGGTCGACGAAGTCTTCGGGCATGAATTCGGACACGGGTCACCGCCAGGCAAAGGCCGCCCGCCAGCAGGGTTGCCGGCAGGAACGACCCCCCTCTGTCGCGGTACCTGAGAGATTCGGGCGCGGCGTGCACGACCCTTACTCCGTCGGTGCGCCCCCCATCATCGGCTGGGGCGGCTCTCCAGAGACCCTGTGCTCCGTGCGGTCCTTTGTGCCTGAGCGTTTCCGGGGGCCGGTTGCGCCTTCGGCGGCAGCTTGGCTGCGCTCTCCCGCACGGGTGGTTCGGGCCCGCACTGTGTGACGGATTGCAGGCGGTGGGGCAAGCTGAGATTCAGTTTCCGCTGCTCGGTGCCAGGTGATCCCCGGCGGTTGTGGCCCCATGCCACGAACCGCCCGCGGCGGCGCTACACGCCCTGTTCGGGGAGCATGCGCTCCAGAACGCCATCGCGGCGCACGGCCACGTGCCAAACCGTGGCGGCGAGGTGGAGGACGATCAAGGCGTAGACCAGCCATTGCCCAATGGCGGCATGCACCCAGCGCGCCGCATCGTTCACGGCCTGATCCTTCGGAAAGCTGGGCAGCATGAAGAGGTCGAAATACGGCACGGTCTTACCGGCCGCCGTGGCCGACAGCACGTAGCCGCTGACCGGCATGCCTACGAGGATGATGTAGAGCATCCAGTGCGACACGAACGCCATGCCCCGCTCCCACTTCGCCATCCTGCCCGGCAAGGGTGGCGCCGGATGGGCGGCGCGCCAGGCGAGCCTGATTGCGACGATGGCGAATATCGTGATCCCGACGGATTTGTGCAGCGTGTAGATCCATTCCCGCGACGGTGCGGTCTGCGGCATGTTGACCATGACCCAAGCCAGCGGGATCACGGCGAACATCAATGCCGCCACGACCCAGTGGAACGCCTGGGCGGTCAGCGTGTAGCGGCGGACACTGACCGAGA
>CAXSEK010000559.1:0-2143 GCA_964235625.1 uncultured Acetobacteraceae bacterium | reverse complement strand
CTGTCGGGCGGCAAGGCATGGTGCGTTTGCTCGCGTGGCCATGCAAGGGCCGCACCGTCCGGCGCCAGGCGACCCGCCAAACAAAAAGGGCCGCCCGCTGTCCAGCGGGCGGCCCTGATGCACGGCGTTCCTGCCGTTTTAGCCGTTTGGCGTGAGCGACGACAGCATTGCCAAGGTCCGGCGGTTCTGGGCGGGCGTGCCATACTGCGGGAATGGGCTTTGCACCTGCGAGGCATACACGTCCGCCGAATGGTCCTCGGTGGAGACGACCTGGTGGCGGCCCTGGAAATTGGTCGCGATGCCGATGTTGGGTGATTGCAGGCCCGGGAAGGACGGGCCGTTGCCCTCACCCTCGGCGTGGGCGGCCATCAACGTGGCACTGCCCATGGTGGCAGTCGCCGCGATCATGGCAGCCAGAATAAGACGCTTCATCTAATCAAATCCTTAAGGGCCGTCGATTGAGGTGGCGGCGCATCTTTAAGGTGGCTCGGGAGAGCCCCCGGGCATCTCTTGTGCGCTGCACAACACTTATGCGCGCACTGCGGTAAGCTAGCCCGGCCCGTGTGGTGGATGCATGGTTTCTGCATGAGGTGGCGTGTCGCCGCGCGGGCACGCATCGCCGTGCGCCTTGTGCTAAGGCGATGAGGTGACGCTTTTTGAGGAGGCTGCGGCTGTGAGATCCGCCATCGTCGTCTTTCCCGGCACCAACCGCGAGCGGGACGTGGCCATTGCGCTGCATCGCCTGGCCGGGCAGCGCCCGACCATCATCTGGCACCGCGAGACGACGTTGCCGAACGGATTGGACCTGCTGGTGCTGCCCGGCGGGTTCTCCCATGGTGACTACCTGCGCTGTGGCGCGATGGCGGCGCATTCGCCGGTGATGGCGGCGATCCATGCCTTCGTAGGCCGGGGTGGCCACGTGCTGGGCATTTGCAACGGCTTCCAAATCCTGACCGAGGCGCAGTTGCTGCCGGGTGCGCTGCTGCGCAACGCCGGGCTGCGCTTCCTGTCGCGGGACTGCCACCTGCGTGTCGAGCGGGCCGGCACCGCCTTCACCCGGCACTACCAGCAGGGCCAGGTGTTCCGTGCCCCCATGGCGCATGGCGACGGCAACTACTTTGCGGACGCGGCGACGCTCGACCGGCTGGAGGGCGACGGGCGGGTGGCGTTCCGCTATGTGACGGCGGCGGGGGAGACGGACGCAGCCGCCAACCCGAACGGCTCCGCCCGCGCCATCGCCGGGGTGTACAGTGCCAACCACCGTGTGCTCGGCCTGATGCCGCATCCGGAGGACCTGGTGGACCCGCTGTTGGGCGGGACCGACGGTGCCCCGCTGTTCGCTGGGCTGGCCGAGGCGCTGGCGGCATGACCGTCGATCAGGACCTGGCCCGCATTTTCGGGCTCAGCGGCGAGGAATACGGCCGGGTGCTGGCGATCATGGGGCGTACCCCGTCGCTGACCGAGCTCGGGATCTTCTCCGTCATGTGGTCGGAGCACTGCTCGTACAAATCGTCCCGCGTGTGGCTGAAGCTGCTACCGACGACGGCGCCCTGGGTGATCCACGGGCCGGGCGAGAACGCCGGCGTGGTGGATATCGGCGAGGGCTTGGCCGCCATCTTCAAGATGGAATCGCACAACCACCCGAGCTTTATCGAACCCTACCAGGGAGCGGCGACCGGCGTGGGCGGCATCCTGCGGGACGTGTTCACCATGGGCGCGCGCCCCGTGGCCAACCTCAACGCGCTGCGCTTTGGCAGCCCGGACCATCCCGGCACCAAGCGCGTGCTGGATGGCGTGGTGCGCGGCATCGGCGGCTACGGCAATTGCGTCGGCGTGCCCACGGTCGGCGGCGAGGTCAATTTCCACCCGGCGTACAACGGCAACCCCCTGGTCAACGCGATGACGGTGGGCATCGCGCCGCGCGACCGCATCTTCCTCTCTGCCGCCGCCGGGATCGGCAACCCCGTGGTCTATGTCGGCAGCCGCACCGGGCGGGACGGGATCCACGGCGCCACCATGGCCTCGGCCGAGTTCGGGGCCGACAGCGAGAGCAAGCGGCCCACGGTGCAGGTCGGCGACCCGTTCACCGAGAAGCTGCTGATCGAGGCGTGCCTGGAGCTGATGGCGACGGACGCGATCGTGG
>CAXSEK010000558.1:0-2149 GCA_964235625.1 uncultured Acetobacteraceae bacterium | reverse complement strand
CAACGCCGTCTGGGATGCGGTCGGGCCCGAGCGGGCGATCGGCGGCGTGGTGTACTCGTCCTGCACCGTGATCGAACCCGGTGTGATCCGGATTGCGAATAACCACAACGTGATTACGCTGGGCGAGCCGGATGGCAGCCTCTCCCCGCGAGCCACGGCACTGGCAGCCGCGCTGGAGGCTGGCGGCATGGGCGGCGAGGCGGTGGCGGACATCCGCACCCGCATCTGGGCCAAGCTGCTGCTCAACCTCGGCATTAACCCGATGGCGGTGCTGACGCAATCCTCCGGCGCCGCCTTGTTCGCGGAGGAAGCGTGCTGCGACGCCTTGCGCGCCGGGGTCGCCGAAATCTCTGCGGTCGCCGCCGCGCTGGGGTGCCCGTTGCAGCCCGATCCGGAGAAGCAGATCGCCGGGTCACGCAGGCTGCAGCACACCTCCAGCATCGTGCAGGATCTCCAGCGTGGCCGACCGATGGAAATCGAGGCGATCTTCGCGGCCCCGCTGGAGCTGGCCCGGCTGGTGGGTGTGCCGACGCCCACGGTCGATCTGCTGGTGGCGCTGGCGAAGGTGCGGGCGCGAGCCGCCGGCTTGTATCAGTAGCCGAGGCCCTGAATCGGCGGTGTCCCGGAGGAACTGCCTGGCGGGCCAAGCGGCTCGACAGTAATCGGCGCCGGGGGCTCGTAGCCGCTCGGCGAGAGCGGCGGCGGCTGGTAGAGCACGGGCGGCGGCGGGTCGACGGCATTGCGCAGGTTGGCGCCGGCATTCTGCAGCGCGGCCCCTGTCCGGTCCCCGATCACGGCGACGGCATGGCCGGTGGTCACGCTGGCGTTGTATAGCGATTGGCCGACCTGCTGACCGACCTGGTCGGGGGCGCAAGCGCTGAGTGCCAGGGGGATGAGGAACGTCCAGCGGGTCATCTTGGGTCTCCTTTGCGCCTAAGCCGCCGGACATCACGGCGGTTTCTTGGCACGAATGGCAGCTTCCTTCTCCCTTTTTGGGATAGGGAGAAGGCGAGTCCGGATCACGCCCCTCGCCGCACCGGCAACGCCGTCTGGCCCAGGACCCAGCCTTCCCACTGCAACACCCAGGGGTCGGCGGGCGCGGTATCAGGCCGCGAGCCGTCCAGCACGGCCAACACGCAGAGCAGGCCGAGCAGGCTGTCGAACCGGTCCTCCCCGGCGGCGTCGGCGCCGAACCCGATGCGGATCACGTCCAGCATCGCGGCGTCCGGCGTGGCATGGGTGCCCCGCAGTGCGGCATCCAAGGAATCCGCCAACCGGGCACGGTCGGACTGGCGGCGTTTGCTGCCGTCCATGCGCAGGCCGAGCTGGCGCATCGCTTCGGCCGGGTAGGTCTCCGCGATCGCCACCCGGCCTGGCTGCAACAGGCTGCGGAACGGTCCCTCGAACGGCCATAGCGCGGGGGGGTGCGGGCCGGTCAGGGCGGGCAGCAGCATATCCCGCCAGGCGGAGATCGCCGCCTTGCCGGTCTGATTGGCGCCGAGCGTCCAGAACAGCGGCGCCCCCGCCGGCCGCTCGTGGGTTGCCTGGTCACACATGCGCGACAGGCCCGTGGCGTCCCCCAGGCCGAGCGCCGCCGCGTGGGACAGCCGCGTCATGCCCGCCAGGCCCCGCCGTGGGTAGAATGGGCGGCCCGGAGCCAGCTCCGCTAGGCCGTCGCACACGGTGAAGAAGCCCGGGCGGTCCGCCAGGCCGCTCAGGAAACTCGGGAAATCAGCCTCGGCGGCGTGGCGGCGGACGTACGCCCGCGGTAAGCCGAGCGGGAGATCAACGCCGAGCGCCACCGCCTCGCCGCCAGCCGCCAAGCGTGACAGCAGGGTGGCGACGTCGCCGACGGGGCAGGGGGCGGTCACGAACCACGCGCCGGGGGCGCCGGTAGCGACCGTCATCCAGCGTTTGCGCGGGTTGGCGCTCCAATCCGCGTGGGCGGCGATCAGTGCTTCTTCAACGGCTCGTGCGCTTTGTCGAGCAGGCGGGACAGCAGGCCCTTCTTGCGCGCCGGCTTGGCCGGCTTCGGCGCCTCGGCGACGGCCTGCTTCTGCTTCTGGCCCAGCCACTTGTCGAGCGTCATGCCGGCCTTCTCCGCCCGCTTGCGCTCGTTCGGGTCGAGGTAGCGCTTGCGCAGGCGCAC
>CAXSEK010000557.1:0-2150 GCA_964235625.1 uncultured Acetobacteraceae bacterium | reverse complement strand
CGACGAACGTGTCCAACGTGTCGGTCTCACGCTGCGCCATCGTGCCGCAAGTCGGGCATGGCACCGAACGCCACGCCGTATGCCGGTCCAGCGGGTTGCCCGGTTGATCGAACGTCACATCGTCCGGCAACACGACCGGCAAGTGATCCTCCGGCACCGGCACCACGCCGCAGGCCGGGCAGTGCAGAACGGGGATCGGGCAGCCCCAATACCGCTGGCGGCTCACGCCCCAATCCCGCATGCGCCAGTTCACGACGCCCTCGCCCTGACCGGCGTCCTGCAAGCGACGGATGACCTCCTTGGCGGCCTGATCCGTGCTCAACCCATCCAGGAAACCCGAGTTGACGATCTGGCCCGTCCCCTCATGAGCCTTGGTGCCGATTGCGTAGCTCTCCACCTCCTCGCCCGGCGGCAGCACGACAGGGATCACGGGCAAGCCATACTTCCGCGCGAAGTCCAGATCCCGTTGATCGCCGCACGGGCAACCGAAGATCGCCCCGGTGCCGTATTCCATCAGCACGAAATTCGCGATCCAGACCGGGACCACGCGGCCGTCGAACGGATGCCGAACCCGCAGCCCCGTGTCGAACCCCTTCTTCTCAGCCGTCTCGATCGCTGCCTCGCTCGTCCCCATCGCGCGGCATTCGGCCACGAACCGGGCCGCCCCCTCGTTCGCCGCCGCAATCGCCGCCGCGACTGGATGTTCCGGCGCTACGGCCAGGAACGACATCCCGAACAACGTGTCCGGCCGCGTCGTGTAGACCTCGACGCCGTCCAACCCGGCGACTCCCGCCTCCAGCGGAAACCGGATCCGCGCACCTTCGCTGCGCCCGATCCATTTCGACTGCATCGCCTTGACCCGGTCCGGCCAGCGGTCCAGCCCATCGAGGGCTTCGAGCAACGCCGGGGCATATTTCGTGATCCGGAAGAACCACTGGGCCAACTGCCGCTTCTCGACCGGCGCTCCAGAGCGCCATCCCTTGCCGTCCACGACCTGCTCGTTGGCCAGCACGGTCTCGTCGACCGGGTCCCAGTTCACCCAGCTGAGCCGCCGCTCAACTAGGCCGTCACGCATCAGCATCAGGAACAGCTTCTGCTGCTGGCCGTAATACGCCGGGTCACAGGTGGCGAACTCGCGGGACCAGTCGATCGACAAGCCCATGCGGCGCAGCTCGGCGCGCATTGCGGCAATATTGGCCCAGGTCCACTCCGCGGGGTGCACCCGGCGTTCGCGTGCCGCATTCTCCGCCGGTAGCCCGAACGCATCCCAACCCATTGGGTGCAGGACATTGTATCCGCACGCCCGCTTGTAGCGCGCAACGACGTCGCCCAGCGTGTAGTTGCGCACATGGCCGACATGGATGCTCCCGCTCGGGTAGGGAAACATCTCGAGCACGTAGTATTTCGGCCGGCCATCCGTCGGCACGTCCTCGACGTGGAACGCGGCCTGCTCGTCCCAGCGTGCCTGCCAACGGCTCTCGATGGCCGCGAACTCGTATCCCGTCACCCGTTCCGCAACGGTTTGCGCCGACTGCTCTTGCATCGTGGCTTGGTCCCTCCGGCGTGCGCCGGGCCTTACTGGCTGGCGGTTTGCGCCCGCAACTCGCGCGCCCGTGCCAGAACCTTGTTTTCGATCTCGCCCGTCGTCGTCTGGCTGACCGGTGCGTCGATCCACTGGCCGTTTTGCTGCACCTGGCGGAAGATCGCCACGCGGACGCCATCGGCGCGCAGCTGCCGGCCGAGGATGTAAGCGGTGGCCTTGAACCGCTCGCCACCACCGGAGGGCGGTTGATACCAATCAGTGATGATCACGCCGCCGAACGGGTCGGCCGAGGAGAGCGGCATGAAGGCCAGCGTATCGAGCGCGCCGCGCCAGAGATAGGCGTTGACGCCGAGTGCCGCCCCGTCGTCCTTCGACCCGCCAGAGCCCTTGCCGACGCCGAACACCAGGCCCTGGTCGCCGCCGAGCTTGCCCTGCTCCGGCCCCTTGGTGCGATAGTCGTTATACTCATTGTCCGCCACCGGCCGGATATTCGGATTGGTCCCACTACCACACCCAACAAGACCAGCCAGCAAGCCGAACACGATCGCAACACGGGTAAGGGACATGGTCTGCCTGCAATGGAGATCGCCGCACTGATGCGGCAGCC
>CAXSEK010000556.1:0-2161 GCA_964235625.1 uncultured Acetobacteraceae bacterium | reverse complement strand
AACAGACGGCCGAGGAGATCCACGTCCGCGAGACCCGGCGCCTGCCATTCCTCGTTCGCAAGCTGATCGAGGATCTCGGCACCGGCGAGAAGATCTTCATCTTCCACGGCATGGCCCCCCTCACGTTGCAGCACGCCAGCACCCTGAAGGACGATCTCGGCCGGTATGGGCCGGGCGTCCTGCTCTGGGTCGAGCTCGCCGACGACGAGCACCCGCCCGGTTCGGCGGAATGGGTCGGGCCAGGGCTGCTGAAAGGCTATATGGACCGGTTTGCACCGGGCGAGGACGCACACGACATCTCGCTCGAGTGCTGGGTGGACCTTTGTCAGCGCGCCGTCGCCGCGGCCGATTCGGCGGACAGGCCGGCCCCTTTCACCGAACCGGCTCTCGGTGACGGCGAGGACTCCGCCCAGGACATCCTGAACGCCTGAGCTTAGGCTGGATCGGATGGTGTCGCATCCCGAAGTGCCTCCTGCCCCGCCAATTTCGCGAACACCATCCAGGCATTCACCAGCACCGTCATCCAGCCGGGCAGGGTGATGTCCCCGCCCGGGGTCAGCGGCTGGGCCAGGATCTCCAGATGGGCCTGCACCAGCCCCGGCAACACGACCGCGGCCGACCCCTTCACCTGCGAGTCCCGGCCGGCCGGGCACACCCAGAGCAGGCGGTGCGATCCCATCCGGCGCAATGCCAGATATAGCGGCAGCACCGACTCCAGGCCGCGCACCACGCCCAACTCCGTATGGTCCGAATAGACGAAGATCTTGCCGTCGGCCGCGACATCCTCCAGCAGCTTGTCGGCCAGCCGGCGCAGCTGCGGGCCGAACTTCGCCAGCAGGTCCGGCGCGGACACGTCGCGGGACGACTGGCCGCTATGGAATCGCAGCCCGATCGCGTCGTGGACCATCCACTCCGCCTCCGGATTGTCCGCCACATCTGCCTGCAACTTATCGCCAAGGCCGGCGAACCGCGTCTCCAACAGCCGGATCGCCGTCGTGGGGGTACTCCCGCCGAACTTCAGCAGGCTCAGGCTCTCGAAGCCGAACACCCGCATGGCCAGCCCCATGTCGCAATTGCCGGAGATCGCCTCGAACGCGCCGAACATGTCGGCCAGGCCCACCCCCGCCACACGCTCCGCCTCCCGCGCGATGGCGGCAGGGTCGGGCCCGTGGATCTGGGTCTTGGCCAAGTAGACCGGTGTCGACACCCCCGTCTGCTCGGCGGTCAGCACCCGCAGCCGCCGCAGCGCCAGTGACAGGGTGCGTTGATCCTCCCCGCCGAAGCGCTGCGACGGCTGGATCATGTCCGGATGCTCGATCGTGATGGTCAGCCGCTCGGCTTCCAGCCGCGGCGGCGGGCACAGGACCGCCGCCATGCCGTTACGGCCGACCGCGCCATTATAGATCGGCTGCCCGTCCACGCTGATCCGGACGGTCTGCGCCGGCGTGTCCGGCGGGCTGAGCTGCACCATCCAGTCGATCTCGAGGAAGTAGCCGTTGGGCGCGAACGGGGCGGCGATGGAGAGTACGCTGAGTGCGCCGGCCGCCCACGTCGCTTCGGGCTCCGGCGGATACCAGCCGGCGACCAGGCAATGCCGCCCGTTCCCGCCGGCGCCGAACTCGATCGTGGACGCGATGGAGGTCCTCATGCCGTCCGCCCCGCTATGGCCCCGCCGCCCACTTGCCTGGCCCGCGTCTCGGGTGCGGGCGCCCATAATGCCAGCATGCGTTGGCAGGCATCGAATACATCCCCGGCCGTGATGCCGGTCAGGCAGGCCAGGCCCCGGTGGCAGTCGGCCACCACCCCGATATAGCACGGGCTGCACGTCACGCGGCGGCGGACCGTGACCGCATAGGGTCCTGCGGCTCCCCACTCGCCCGGGTCGACCGTGCCGGAATGCACGCCCACCGTCGGCACGCCCACGGCGGCGGCGATGTGCTTCGGCCCGCTATCGTTGCCGACATACAGGTCGGCAGCCCGCAGCAGCAGCGGCAGGTCCGCAAGGCCGCTCTTGCCGACCAGGCTGAACAGTCTCTCCCGCCGCCGCACCAATCTGCCGACCCGCCCGGCGAACGCCAACTCGTCCGCCGCGCCGATGATCGCCACGCACGCGCCCGCCTCGTCGATCAGCAGGTTGATCAACCCGGCGAAAGCATCTGCC
>CAXSEK010000555.1:0-2166 GCA_964235625.1 uncultured Acetobacteraceae bacterium | reverse complement strand
ACACACGCCGCAGAGGCAAAGCCCTTCTTGGTGCCCTCATCGCGGGGCTGGTCAAGTGACGTGCTCCTCACCACCCCGGAACCCGACAAGAGCCAAGCGCGATTGGTGCACGCCTAGCCCGACCGGTGGTGCCGCCGAAGTCGGGCTCGCGCACCTCAAGGACGGTGATGCTGAGCTGACCCTCTAGGAGTGGCTCTTCCGCGCTTTGTGTGGTCGCTACGTTGCGAGCAACAGGCGTTGGCGGAGCTGGTCGAGCGTGGCGCGGCCGTAGATGGATCGCTTGAGCAGCTTCAGCTTGTTGACCTGCCCCTCAGTCTGACCGTTGCTCCACGGCAGGGTAAGTGCGGCGCGCACAGCAGCACCGTCATGCGCGAGGCCTGCCGCAGAGGTCACGACGGCACGGACGCTGCAGTCGCGCGTGTCGGTGAGCCAAGCATCGAATGCATCAGCACGAGGAGCCTGCCGCTTGTCGGTAATTCCTGCATCATGGACGAGATCGACAAACCGTCGGATGAGCCGGACAAGTGTCGCCGCCTCGGTATCCTTCTCGATGCGCGTGGTCGCCCCGACTCCTCGCCTCGCCACCGAGCGCCACGCCGACCTGCGTCTGTGCACGGGCGAGCCGCCGTGTGCGTCTCGACCAGGGCGCGAGCAGCATCGGCACAGGCTCGGCAAACGTCCGGCGCTGACACGCCGGGTTGAGGCAGACGAAGCGGCGAAGTCGAAGGTCCAGGCGGACTTGCCGGCCGCAGAGCGCCAGATCAGCCGGATGGCGCCCGTAGTGGCCATGGACCGCATTCGACAGGCAGCTGCAGCCCGGACACCGTACGTCATCGCGACGGCGCCATACCGACAGCACGGCCAGTGACCGGCTCTCGCGTCGAATCTCCTCGACGTGGCACCCAGGAACCATGAACGAATGCAGCATCAATCGTTCGTCGCGTTGTCACGCGATCAGAGACCAAGCCTCAGTGCCGTGTCGACCACACAAAGCGCGGAAGAGCCAGCTTGAAGGAGGAAAACCACACTTCTGGCGTGGTCCCGCACGGGGCCTGCCAGTTAGCTAGGACCGTCTCGTCGAGCCAGAAGGTCACGTCACCGCGGCGTCGCAGCCCGGCCTGGCGAGCAGGCCAGTTTGTCATCCGCCAGCGTTGCGTCGGAACGCGGTGCCACTAGCCGGCATAACGTTTGAACGCCATGCCCGCGACGTGGCCGGGCTACTTGCCTGAGGCTGCCCGGCCGCCTTCCTGCACCAACACCCACGATCGGCCCTTGGTGCCGCTCTGCCACCTTGCTTGCCGGTCGCAGCGCTGTGGCGTAGCTCCGGGGTTGCCGGCCGGAGATGCGGGCGTCACGGTGCCTGAAGCTGGCACCGGCCCGGAGCACTCGGCGGGGTGCCGACGCAGGACCGGCAATGGTCTCAAGCAGCAAGGCGCGTGGCATGGCCGATCCGACGACCGACTCCGGTGGCTGATCTCTGGCGGCTCTCCGCGACCGGCCTCGCGGCCCGCGTCCGCGCCCGCGAGGTGTCGGCGCGCGAGGCGGCGCAGGACGGCCTGGCACGGCTCGACGCGGTGAACGGGCGCATCAACGCGGTGGTGGATGTCCGGCCGGAGGAGGTGCTGGCCGACGCCGACGCCGTGGATGCCAAGCTGGCCCGCGGCGAGGACCCGGGCCGCCTTGCCGGCGTCATGGTGACGGTGAAGGTCAACACCGACCAGGCGGGTTTCGCCACCACCAACGGCGTGCGTGGCCAGCGTGACCGAGTGGCCCAGGCCAGCAGCCCGGTGGTCGACAACCTGCGTGGCGCCGGCGCGGTGGTGCTCGGCCGAACCAACACGCCCGCGTTCTCCTATCGCTGGTTCACCACCAACCTGCTGCACGGCGACACCAGGAACCCGCGCGATCCGTCGCGCACGCCGGGCGGCTCCTCCGGCGGCGCCGCGGCGGCGGTTGCGGCGGGCATCGGCGCGATCGCGCAGGGAACGGACATCGCGGGCTCCATCCGCTATCCGGCCTATGCCTGCGGCGTGCACGGGCTGCGGCCGACCCCCGGACGGGTGCCGGCCTGGAACGCGTCCGGGCCGGAGCGCTCGATCGGGCCGCAGATCACCGCCGTGTCCGGCCCGATCGCTCGCACGGTCGCCGACCTGCGCCTGGGACTGG
>CAXSEK010000554.1:0-2166 GCA_964235625.1 uncultured Acetobacteraceae bacterium | reverse complement strand
CGGACATTGGCCGTCAGCGTGGCACCCGGCGGCATCGCGCGCGGGAGATAGTCGCCCAGCCACTCGACCTGTAGCCGACCCACGAGGATGGGCAAGGCGGGCGGCGCGGTCCCGAGCACGACCCCATCCTGCGACAGCAAGCCGGAAAGCCCGGCCCGTACCCGCGCCCGTGCCGCCGAGGCCCGGCGGACACGCAGCATCTCCACCGGGCCCGGCGCGATCCCAAGCCGCTGCATCAGCGCCGCCGCTGTCACCGGGTCCAGCATCGGGCCGCGCTCGGGGGCGGCGTCGGGGATCATCACGGCAACGCCGGCCAGCACCGGGAAGGCCCGGCTGCACTCCGCGCAGGCAAGCTCGGCGCCATGATCGGCCAGCCGGGAGGAGCGGCACCCGGCGCACCGCAGCAGGTTGAGGAGTTTCGAATCCAGCACGACGACCCCGGACTGAGCACGACGGCAATCTGAGCACGATCGTACTCCGGGCACAATCGTATTCAGCCGCCCGCCGCTACCGAGTGGCATCCCCCACGCGGAACGCGTCCGCCACGCGGCGCACCCGGCCAGCTGCGTCCACCAGCATCACGTCGAACCGGACGCCCGCCGCTCCCCATTCCGGATGATCGGCGACGATGATCTCCGCGGCGGCGATTAGCCGGGCACGCTGCCGTGGTCCGAGCGACGCGGCAGCGCCGGCCAAGTCGGGGCGGGCCTTCACCTCGACCAGCGCCAGCAGGCCCGCACGCTCGGCCACGATATCCACCTCCCCGGCCGCCGTGCGCAGCCGGCGGGCGAGCACCGTCCAATCGTCGGCGGCAAGCGCGGCGCAGGCTGCGGATTCGGCGGCGACACCTCGGGCCTGCGCCACCCGCCCGCGGGACTGGCGGACCTGAGTTCCGTCAGGCTTGCCGCCGGAACTCAGCCGTAACGCCCCCGTTCGAGGCCCGGGCGGCAGGCGGTCGGTCATGGCCGGCGGCGCTCCGATCCAGTGCGGTGACGCCACGATGGCACCGTGGCGGCGAACCGGGCAAGACCGCGGCCTTTGACCACGCTGCGCGCGCGCCACTTCCGCTCCGCCCGCCGCCGGACCATGGTGCCGGCCATGTGGATCGTGCGCGTGGTGTATCGGATCGGCGGCTTCCTGACGGGCCTGGTCCTGCTCGCAGTCTATGGCGGGGGCGCGGTGCTGTTCCTCTGCCGCCCGCTACCGGACGAGTCGGCCGCCATCCCGGGCCTGTCCGCCCCCGTCTCCGTCGCGTTCGACGGGAACGGCATCCCCCGCATCCGCGCCGCCACGGCGGAGGATGGTGCCGCAGCCCTCGGCTGGGTGCATGCGAGGGACCGGCTGTTCCAGATGGAGCTGATGCGTCGCGCCGCCTCCGGCCGCATCGCCGAACTGGCCGGCGAGCGGGCGATACCGTTCGACCGGACGATGCGCGTGCTTGGCCTGAAGCACCGCGCCCAGCAGGAACTGCCGAAATTGCCCGCCGAGACGCGGACCATGCTCGAGGCGTATGCACGCGGGGTGAACGCCTACGTCGCGGTGCACGGGCGATGGAGCGCCGTCCAATTCGCCGTGCTGGGCCGGCCGGAGCCGTGGACTGCTGTCGACAGCCTGCTCTGGGGCAAGACGATGGGCATGTACCTGTCCGGCAACTGGGACACGGAGCTGAGCCGCGCCGCCCTGGCCGCTACCGTGCCCCGCGCCATGATCGACGCGCTCTGGCCACCGCAGGACACCACGCCGTCCCCCAGCGCCGCCCTGGCAGAGCCGCGGTTCGCCGGGCTGGCCGCCAGCCTCCGGGCCGCCGTGCCACATTTCCCGGACCCGTTCACCCTGCCGGACACCGCCTCCAACGAATGGGCGGTGGACGGTGCGCACAGCACCACCGGCGCGCCGCTGCTGGCGGGGGATCCGCACCTTGCCTACAGTGAGCCCGGCATCTGGTACCTGGCGCGGATCGACACGGCGTTCGGCACGCTCGTCGGCGCCACCGCACCCGGCGTGCCGCTGATCGTCATCGGCCATAACAGCCGCGTCGCCTGGACCTTCACCACCAACGGCGCCGACACCCAGGACGTGTTCACCGAGACCGTGCTGCCGGACGGCCGCTACGCCACGCCGGACGGGCCGCAACCGTTCATCACCCGCGTCGAGCACATCGCGGTG
>CAXSEK010000553.1:0-2177 GCA_964235625.1 uncultured Acetobacteraceae bacterium | reverse complement strand
TGCAGCTCGGGGATCAGCCCGTCGGTGATCTCCGGCACGTAGCGCCGGGTCAGCTCGCCGTTCATGACCAGGAAGCCGTCGCCCCCGATCTCGTCCATCATCTCGCACAGCCGCGCCGCCACCTCGGCTGGCGTGCCGTTCAGGTCCAGGTCCGCCGTTTGCCGGCCGGACCCGGCAATCTCCCGCAGGGTGCGCCCGGCATAGGCGGCGGCGAGGGTGCGGTGGCCGTTCGAAGCCAGCTCCGGTAGCGGCTCGTCCAACTCGTATTTGGAGAAGTCGATCCCGGTCAGCCGCGAGGAGGAGGCGAGGTGCCACTCGATGAAGGCAGCGGCATCGGCCTTCTGCGCCTCGCGCCTTGCCTGGGCGGAATCGTGGAACTCGTCAACGATGGGGGCGATCAGGAACAGCACCTTGATGCTGTCCGGGTCGCGTCCAGACGCCGTGGCCCGCGCCCTTATGTCCTCGCGGAACGCCTTCATGCCGGCCACACTGCCGGCCGAGCCGATGATGGTGTCGGCCCAGCGCGCCGCGAAGCTCCGCCCGCGTGGGGAGCCGCCGGCCTGGCAGATCACCGGGTGGCCCTGCGGCGAGCGCGGGGCGGAGAGCGGGCCGCGGGTGCTGAAATACTTGCCCTCGTAATGCACGGGGTGGACCTTCGCCGGGTCGGCGAACACCGCGCGCTCACGGTCGATGACCATGGCGTCCGGCTCCCACGAATCCCATAGCCGGGTCACCGCCTCGCAGTAATCGTCCGCCATGTCGTAGCGCTCGTCGTGCTCGTATTGGCCCTTGAGCCCGTAATTCTGCGCCCCGCCATCGTTGCTGCCGGTGACCAGGTTCCAGCCGGCACGCCCGTTGCTGACGTGGTCCAGCGTGTTGGTGAGCCGGGCCATGCGGAACGGATGGTATTCGAAGGTCGCCAGCGTCGTGACGATGCCGAGATGCTGGGTTGCCGCGATCATGAACGGTGCCAGCACCGCCGGGTCCAGCTTCGGCGAGTCGACGGCGAGCCGCACGTAGGTGTCGTGCGAGTTCTTGTAGGTGTAAGGGATATTCGACGAATCCTCGATCATGATGTAGTCGAAGCAGGCCCGCTCCATCGCGCGCGCCAGGTCCACGAACAAGTCGGGCTTGATCCAGTCCTGCGGGTTCGGCCCGCCCCATGGCAGGCGCCACGCCTTCGGCCCGTAGCCGCGGGAAACGAACCAGGCCATGTGGAAGGGCTTTTTCGCCATCGGGTGATCCTCGTCGAGTGGGCGCCGGGAGCGATGCAAGAGGGATGCCTCAAGCCTTCTCCCCCTCCCCTTGTGGGAGGGGGCCGGGGGAGGGGTGCCACGCGCGGGACGATGCCGATTGATGAGTGACACGGCTGGCCGCATGTCGCTTGCACCCCTCCCCTAACCCCTCCCACAAGGGGAGGGGAATTTCATCTTCGGCCCGCTGGCACGTCCATCGCTATTCCGCAGCCATGCGCACTGCCCTTGCCTCGGTCGTCCTCAGCATCCTCCTCGCCGTGAGCGCCCGGCCGGTGGCGGCGCAGGCGCTCACGCAGCTGCTGTATCTGGCCGAGGACGTGCCGGTCAGCCTCGACCCCGACGGCCCGTCCTCCGTGGTCAACACGACGCAGGTCGGCCGCATCAACATGACGGAGCCGCTGGTCGCCAACCCGATTGCCAGCCGCAACGAGGACGGCGTCGGCATCCCGGACTTCACCCGCGTCGAGGGCCGACTGGCAGAGAGCTGGGAGTTCGACCAGGCGAGCGAGATCTGGACGCTGCATCTGCGCCACGGCGTGATCGGCTGCTCCGGCAACGAGTTCACCGCGGAGGACGTGGCCTACACCCTCGCGCGAGCAAAATCGGTCAGCGGGACCACGGCGACCGCCTGGTTCGCCGCGTCCGTCGCGGGGATCAAGGGGTTCGACTCCGCCGTGTTCAAGCCCGGCGCCGACAAGTTGCTGGGTGACGTGCTGACCGTCGTGGACCCTTATACGGTCCGCATCAAGCAAAGCGGGCCGAACGCCTTCTTCCTGCTCGGGCTCGGCCTGCACCCGATCTATATCTTCGATGCCAAGGCGATGCAGGCGCACGCGACCGAGCAGGACCCCTGGTCGCACACCTACGCCAACACCGAGACCATCCCGGGCCACGGCCCCTACTGCCCGGAGCGCCGGACCC
>CAXSEK010000552.1:0-2186 GCA_964235625.1 uncultured Acetobacteraceae bacterium | reverse complement strand
GGTCCTGCAGGATCGTGCCGATGCGGAAGATGTTGTGGTAGGCGCCGATCACCCAGATGGTGCCGTCCTTGCGCAACAGCCGCCGGCACTCCTCGAGCCAGCTGCGGGTGAACGCATCGTATTCGGCGAAATCGGTGAACCGGTCCCAGTCGTCGTCCACCCCATCCACCAGGCTGTCATCCGGCCGGCGCAACTCGCCGCGGAGCTGCAGGTTGTACGGTGGGTCAGCGAATACGCAGTGGATCGACGCCGACGGCAGCATGCCCATCATGCGTACGCAATCGCCCAGCAACACTTGGTCCAGCGGCAGTTCGCGGACGACTTCCACGCGGCTTCCTTCGATTGATGCAGCCAATCTGGCGGGCGGCCGGAAGCCGCGTCAATCGGCGCTAGCCAACTCCAGCTCGGCCAGGACGGCGGCGTGATGCAAACGTACGACCCCGAAGGTCGGCCGATGGTGCCGGCACGGCCCGTGCTGCGCGATCGCCGCACGGTGCGGCGGCGTGGCATACCCGGCATTGCTATGCCAGCCATAGACGGGGAAGCGCACGGCCAGCCGCGCCATCGCCCGGTCCCGCACCACCTTCGCCACGATGGAGGCCGCGGCGATCGACAGGCAAAGCGCGTCCCCGCCCACCACGCAGCGCACCGGGCAGGCCAGGCGCGGCCGCTGATTGCCGTCTACCAGCGCGATATCCGGCACGGACGGCAACCGGCTGATCGCACGATGCATGGCCAGCAGCGCCGCCTGCAGGATGTTGATGCGCGAGATCTCCCCCACCGACGCCGCACCGACCCCGATCTCTGCCAGCCCGGACGCGAACAACGCGGCATAGGCCAGGCTGCGCTGCTCGGCCGTCAGCCTCTTCGAATCATCGAGCAGCTTGGCCAACGCTGGCGTCAGCCCGCCAGGGAACACCACCGCGGCGGCCACCACCGGCCCGGCCAACGGCCCGCGCCCAACCTCGTCCACTCCGGCGACCCGGCCGCCATGCTCGGTCTCGATGCTGTAGTCTGGCATGGCTGCTCGCTAGCAGGCTCGAGGTGTCTGGCAAAGCTCAAAGCGGCAGGGCTCTGCCCTGCCCCGGAAGGGGACAGTGGTCCCCTTCACCCCTGTAACCAGGTGTCCAGAGGACGACTGTCCTCTGGCGGGGTTTGGGGCGGCGCCCCAACCTTCCTTAAAACAGCGACATCTGCGTCTCGGCAAACCCGCCCACCCCAGCCGGTGCCGCGAACTGCGAGCAATCCAGATCCTCCCGCTCGAACAACCCGTGCTGCCGGGCCGCGCGTGCGAACCGCCGCGCCAGCAGGTCGGCATACACGCCACTGCCGCCGAACCGGCTGTGGAACTTCGAGTCGTTCAGCGCCCCATTCCGCGTCTCCCGCACCAGGTTCAGCACATGGCGGGCGCGGTCCGGGAAATGCTGTGTCAGCCAAGCCTCGAACATCTGCCGCAGCTCCAGCGGCAGCCGCAGCAGCACGTAGCTCGCCGTCCCCGCCCCAGCCTGGGACGCGGCGGCCAGGATACGCTCCATCTCTGCATCGTTCAGCCCGGGGATCATCGGCGCCGCCAGCACGCCGACAGGGATGCCCGCGCCGGCCAGCGCCGTCACCGCGGCCAGCCGCCGCGTCGGCGTCGCGGCCCGCGGCTCCATCTTGCGCGCCAACGCCGGGTCGAGCGTCGTGACCGACAGCCACACCCGCACTAACCCGCGTTTGGCCATCCGGCCCAGGATATCGGCGTCCCGCACCACGCCCGCCGATTTCGTCACAATCGACAGCGGGTGGCCGAACCGCTCCAGCACCTCCAGCACGGACCGCGTGAGCTTCAGCGTCCGCTCCACCGGCTGATACGGATCGGTGTTGGACCCCAGCGCCAACGGCCGCGCCACGTAGCCCGGCTTGCGCAACTCGCGCTCCAATTGTTCCGCGACGTCCGGCTTGAACACCAGCTTGGTCTCGAAATCCAGGCCCGGCGAGTAGCCCAAATACGCGTGGCTCGGCCGGGCATAGCAATAGATGCAGCCATGCTCACACCCGCGATAAGGATTGACCGCCCGGTCAAAGCCAATGTCCGGGCTGGTGTTGTAGCTGATCACCGACCGGCTGGCGTCACGGATCAGGCTGGTCGGCAGCGGCGGCAGTTCGCTGAACGAGTCAAGCGTGCGCCAGCCGTCGTCAAACGC
>CAXSEK010000551.1:0-2190 GCA_964235625.1 uncultured Acetobacteraceae bacterium | reverse complement strand
AAAGAACAACAGCACGATGATCACCAGCGGCGGAATCGCGCGCAGCAGGTCCACGATGAATATCAACGGCCAATTAACCAGCCGCCAGCCAGGCAGCCGCAGCACGGCCAGCAGGAAGCCCGCCAGCAGGCCGGCGGCCACCACCAGCACCGCCAGTTCCACCGTCACGCCGAACCCGCGGAGGATATCGGGGGCCGCGGCCAGCAACACCTTCCGGTTGAAGAAGGTGAACAGGAAGCCGGGCTGCTCGCCCATCGGCGGGGACTGCCGTCAGCTGCAGTGCGGCTCGTGCGGCGTGGGGTCGTAGCCGGGCAGTCCGGGAACGCCGTAGCCGGGGAAGATCACCCGCTCGGCATCGTCCGGCGCCGGGGTGGTGCCGAACCACTTCTCCGACAGCTTCACCAGCGTGCCGTCCTGTTTCAGGCATTTGAGCGCGTTGTCCAACAGGTCCCGCATCGCGGTGTCGCCGTTGCGGACGGCGAGGGACCAGTGGGCCCGCGTGTCCGTGATCACGTAGTCGGCCACGAAAAGCGGGTTCTTCTGCGCGGCATAGCGGATGGAGGTGTTGCCGCCGAGCTGCGCGTAGGCGCGATTCTGCATCACCGCCAGGGTCGCGTCGGTGAAGGTGTCCAGTATTAGCGGGGTGAAGCCGTATTTGTCCGCGTTATCGTGCACCCAGCCGTCATACGCACTGCCTTTGTTGACGGCGACCACCTTGCCCTTGATTTGGTCGAGGCCCGTGATCGGCGTGGTGCCCTTGTGGATGCCGAACTCAAACGCCGTGTACAGGTAGCCCTCCGTGAACAGCATGTTCTCCGCCCGCTCCTTGGTCGCGGTCACCGGCGCCAGCAGGAAGTCGTAGCGCCCGGAGTTCATGGCGGGGATCAGCCCGGCGAAGTTCCCGGCTGCGATGTCGACCGGGCGGTGCAACACCCGGCCGATCGCTGCACCCATATCGATCTGGAACCCGTCCAGCGTGCCGTCCAGCCGGGTGAAGGCGTGGGGCGGGAAATTCGCGTCCACCGCCGTGTGCAGCGGCGCACCCTCGGCGCGCGCGGCACCGGACGCGAGCAGCCCGAGCAGGAGAAACACCGTAGCGGCGCGCGGCAGTCGGAAAGCGAGTGGCATACACGGCATCCTGTTCTATCCCGGCTCTATCCCCGGCGTTATTCCGGACGGTTAGCAGGAATCAGGCCATCACCGGCGTGTTGGCCCGGCTCACCTTCAGCAAGCGGTGCTCGCCCGAGGTGATCGGGGCGTAGCGCGGCGGGTGTTCGGGCGTGGCGCAGCCGGGGATGCACTCGATCAGCGCGTCATGGTTCGGCTGGTGGAAGAACGCCACTGACAGCCGCCCGGTGTTGCCGGCACGCGGCGGGTTGACCACCCGGTGCATGGTGGACACGTAGCGGTCGTTGCTCCATTGCGCCATCAGGTCACCGATGTTGACCACAAAGCTGCCGGGCAAATGCGGCACTGGCTCCCAAGCTCCGGTTTTGGTCACCACTTCCAGCCCGCCCTTGTCCGGCTCCGTCAGCAGGATGGTGAGGCAGCCGTAATCCGTGTGCTCGCCGGCGCGGATCATGCCTGCGGCGACTTCTTCGGGCTGCGCCGGATAGTACAGGGCGCGGACGTTGCTGATATGGTGGTCGACCTTGTCGGCGAACCAGTCCTCCGGCACGTCGAGCGCCAGGGCGAAGGCGCGCAACAGCTTGTTGGCCAGAGCGGACACGGCACGGTAATACGCCTCGAACACCGGCTGGAAGCGGGCCGGCTCGGCGGGCCAGCGGTTCGGCGAGAAATGCGCCGCGGCGTCCGGGCGCAGGTGGCGGCCATCATCCGGAAGATCGACCGGCCCCATGCTGAACGCCTCCTTCAGGTCGGCGGCCGCCCCGGCATGGCCCAGACTGCGCGCCAGCCCTTCGGAGGCGAGCGGGATGTAGCCGCGGTAGGAGGGGGGTTGCCGCTCGATCTGCGTCTTGTCCTCGGGCGCACGGTTGAAGAACGCCACCGATTGTGCGCGGACCTCGTCGATCAGCGACTCGGGCACGCCGTGGCCTGTGATGCAGAAGAAACCGATCTCCTCGCAGGCGGCGCCCACCTGCCGGGCGACAGCCATGCGGGCGGCCATGTCACCATCCAGACCGGAAACATCGATGAGAGGTACGCTGCCCATGAAGCTCGCTCCTGCCA
>CAXSEK010000550.1:0-2203 GCA_964235625.1 uncultured Acetobacteraceae bacterium | reverse complement strand
TGGACGCGACGGGGGCGATCCTGAAGCGGTTCTTTGCCGAGCACGGGATCGCCGTCGAGACCGAGCCGCATCCGGTGTGGCGATCCATGCCACCGTGCCGCATCGCGGCGGCTGTTCCGCGCCGAGAATGGCCGCGCCTATGGGCCCGGCGTCGCGGACATGAAGGGCGGGCTGGTGATCAACGCCTTCGTACGGCGGACGAATATATAGAGGTGGCGACATTGGCGGCGCGGGCGAAGGCTCTGGCAGGCGTCATAGGGCGGCTTGGCGAGAGTGGATTGTAGGGTCACCTTCATACTCCCCGCTGTTCACGGGACATAGCGGCGAAATCCGACGGAGGAGCCGGGTCCCGCCTTCAACCGAGGCCGGAGCGCGTGCCGCCCTCACCATGCTTCGAATAATTCCTCCCCCGCGAAGAGCGGGGGAGGATTAAGCGGAGAAAGGTCAGTCAGCGGTCCCGAACGCCAAGCCGCTTGCCGGCGCCGTGCCGTTTGTTTCCTCTCCGACCAGCTTCGTATTGCTGACCACGGAGGTCAGGCCGTAGACGACCTTGGATACGAGATCGATGATCGCGATCAGGGCGACGCCGGCGGCGGGGCTAATCATGCTGAGGCCGTCCGTGCTGACCGCCAGGATCAACGGATAGATCAGCCAGAGCACTGACAGGATGACGGCGTTGCGGCGGTAGGTCGACTGCACCTCTGCCCGTTCCTTGCGGCTCTCGGCCAGCATCGGTCCCCAAATCACGTAATACACAGCGAGGAACGCGACGCAGGAGATCAAGAACCAGGTCCACTTGACCCAGACAACCTCGGACGCACCGAAGAACAGGGAGGTCAGGATCATCATTATGTCGGCGAGCAACAGGCCCGCCACCATACCGCCACGGCGCAAGCCGGAATGCATCGCGCTATGCGCGAGCGAAAGCAGCAGTAGGGGCGTCGTGAACGTCCAGTCCAGATAGCGGGCGTAGTAGAATAAGCGTCCAGCGCCCGCCTCGGCGCCGAGCGGCAGGATGAGGCTACCTTGGCCGATTGCCATCGCGAAATACGAACAGGCGGCAATGATCGGCACGATGCCGTGGTAGATCGTGTGGGATTGCTCGCCCGGCGTGCGCTGCTTGCCGATCATCAGGATCACCAACCCGCCCGCGACCATAAGTATTGTGTCTAGCCAAAGCCAAAATTGTCCGTCCACGCCGCGCTCCTGCTGATATCGTGCCGAAACAGCGCCGGGCGGGAGAACTGGTTGCTCCATGTTGAGTGTGGCAAAAAAAATTGTTAACTTCTAGACAGGGCTTGATTATTGCCGCCGCGTTCAGGACCGTCCGCCATCGACCGACAGGACCTGCCCGGTGATCCACCCGGCCTGCTCGCTGGCGAAGAATAGCACGGCGTTGGCGACGTCCTCCGCGCAGCCGAGGCGGCGGGTGTGCAGGCTCTCGACCAGGCGCTGCTGCCCGTCCGAGCCGTAGGATGCCCATTGCTTGTGCGTCGCCGGGTTGGTCAGGATCAGGCCGGGGGCCACGGAGTTCGCGGTGATGCCGTGCTTGCCGAGCCCGACCGAGAGCTGCTTCGTCAGCCCGACCACGGCGTGCTTGGCCGCCGTGTAGGCGTGCAGCCCGGTCAGGCTCGGCCGCAGCCCGGCGCCGGAGGAGATGGTGACGATCCGGCCCCAGCCGGCCCGCTCCATGGTGGGCGCGGCGGCTTGCGACAGCCACAGGACCCCCTTCACGTTGGCGGCGAACACCTGGGTCCAGCCCTCGTCCTCGATGTCCGCGAGAGCCACGTCCGCTTGGCCGCACACGCCGCCGGCCGCGAGTGCGAGGATGTCCAGCCGGCCCTCCGCCTCGGCGATGCGCTGCACCAGGGCGGTGCAGCCGGAGCGCTCCGATAGATCCAGGACGTGGGCGGGTGCGCCGATCGCCTCGCCGACCTGCTGCACCGCCGGGTCGATGTCGGCCAGGTGGACCCGGGCGCCAGCCGCCTGAAACGCCTCGGCGATCGCCCGCCCGATCCCCTGCGCCGCGCCGCTGACCAGCACCACGCGGCCGTCGAACCGGAGCTGCATCTCAGGCCGCCGCCGGGGCGAGTGCCCCCTCGTCCGGCAGGGACTGGCCGGCCCGCTCCTTGATGAAGATCGTGGCCGCGAAGCTGAGCACGCCTGCCGCCATCAGGTAGTAGGCGGGGGCCGTCGTGTCCCC
>CAXSEK010000549.1:0-2215 GCA_964235625.1 uncultured Acetobacteraceae bacterium | reverse complement strand
GACTTCGCCGACATCCGCACCGTGATGGCGGAGATGGGCAAGGCGATGATGGGCACCGGCGAGTCCGAGGGCGAGAACCGCGCCATCCGCGCCGCCGAGGCCGCGATCAGCAACCCGCTGCTCGAGGACACCTCGATGGCCGGTGCGCGCGGCCTGCTGATCAACATCACCGGCGGCGAGGACATGACGCTGTTCGAGGTGGACCAGGCCGCCAACCGCATCCGCGAGGAAGTGGCGGACGATGCGAACATCATCTTCGGCTCGGCGGTGGACGACAACCTGACCGGCCGGGTGCGCGTGTCCGTGGTGGCGACCGGCATCGACACGCCGGCGGCGCTCGAGGCAATGCGCCCGCGGCTGGTCGCGGTCGGCGGCGCTGGCGCGGTGGCACAGCCTATGCCGGCGGTGCAGCCGGCCCATGCCCAGCCGGGGCAGATGGCGCAACCGATGGCGATGCAGGCGGCCCCCGGGTTCACGCAGGCGTTCAGCCCCGCCTTCACCCCGGCCGCCGCCGCAGCGCCGATGCATCAGCCGGCGGCCGCCCCGGTCAGCCTGATGGGCGCGCCGGTGCTGCCGCAGCAGGCCGAGGCCGAGCCGGTCGCGATGCAGGCCTCGGCGGAGCGGCCGCGCCCACAGCCGATGCAGGCGCCGCAGCCCGGCCCGGCCCGGCCCGCCGCCTCCAGCCGCAGCCTATTCGCGGAGCCGCCGGCGGCGATGCCGGCACCGGTCGCACCGCCTGCCCCGCGCAACAGCCTGTTCGGCATCGTGACGGGGGCAATCCGTGGCAAGCCCGCCCCGGTGCCGGTCGCCGAGACGGCCCGCTCCGAGCCCGCGCTGCCGAGCCAGACGGAACCGACGCCCACCGTCCGCCCGGCGCAGACGGAGGAGATGGGGCTGGACATCCCCGCCTTCCTGCGTCGCCAGTCATCGTAAAGGACCGATAAAATCTTGCAAAGACAGCACGTTAAGCCGTAATATTCAGCAATAATGATTGACTTGGAAGTCCCGGGGGCAAGCAATAGTTTGCTCCCGGGTTGCCTTTTGACAACCCGCGTTTGATCAACGGGTTTCGGCCCTGCAAGGCGATACACGGCATGGATGGACTGCCGCCTGACCTGACCTACTCGCCCCGCTTCTGCCAGCGCACGCTGGCCGCTGCGATTGGCTGCGTGGGCGTGGGCCTCCACACGGGGGAGCGCATCCATCTGGAGCTGCGTCCCGCCCCTGCCGGCAGCGGCATCGTGTTCCTGCGCACCGATCTGGGCACCAAGGTCGCAGCACGCTTCGACCAGGTAGCCGATACCCGCCTGTGCACCGTCCTGGCTGACCCGGCAGCCCCGCATGCCCGGGTCGGCACCGTCGAGCACGTGATGGCCGCCCTGGCTGCCTGCGGCATCGACAACGCGGTCGTGGCCGTGGACGGACCCGAAATCCCCGTACTGGACGGCTCGGCAGCACCCTTCGTATTCCTGATCGATTGCGCCGGGACCGTGGATCAGAACGCGCCGGTCCGAACGATCGAAGTGTTGCGCCCGGTCCGGGTGACGGAGGGCGAGGCATTCGCCGAGCTGCGACCCGCCATCGCCGGCGGGTTCGAAATGGCGGTGTCGATTGATTTCAGCGCGCCCGCGATCGGCCGCCAGGCGCTGAGCCTGCGGGTGACGCAGGGCAGCTTTCGCCGCGAGTTGGCTGAGGCGCGCACCTTCGCGCTCGCGTCCGATATCGCTGGGCTGCAGGCGGCTGGCCTGGCGCGCGGCGGCAGCCTGCAGAACGCCGTGGTGGTGGATGGGAACCGGGTGCTGAACCCCGGCGGCCTGCGCATGGCGGACGAGTTCGTGCGGCACAAGGCGCTGGACGTGGTGGGGGACATGGCGATGGCCGGTGCCGCGCTGCAGGCTCGCTTCATCGCCCACCGCCCCGGCCATGGGCTGAACAACAAGCTGCTGCGGGCACTGCTGTCAGACCGTTCCGCCTGGACCTGGGCCGACGCCCCCGCCTATGCCGGCTGGGGCGCCGTCCCCGCCGCAGCAGCGGCCGCGCCAGTCTAACGCTTCGTCGAGACGGCGTCGGGTAGGCTGCTCGACCTGCATGTAGCGCCCCACGCGGACGCGCTTCGCCGCACGGCCGCACGCTACCGGCGCTGCAACCGGTTCACCCGCCATTACGTCGCCAGCAAGGTGCGGACGGACCCGGTGCACGGCGCCGTACTGTCGCT
>CAXSEK010000548.1:0-2224 GCA_964235625.1 uncultured Acetobacteraceae bacterium | reverse complement strand
GCCGGACGAGCGCGTTGCCAGGCCCGAGTTCGAGGACTTTCGCCACCCCAGCCCCTCGGCAAGAATCCATGCAGGCGGCCCAATCAACCGTCTGCTTGATCTGCAGTGCGAGTTTGTCTAAGCCGACACTGACGTCAAACATCGCCTCACCGTCGATGCCGCTCAACAGCCGCACCCCAGGCGGAACCTTGCCGGCCACTTGCGCGTCCGCCAGTGCGTGTCGGAAGTGCTTGCTCGCCCGTTGCAGCAATGGCGTGTGCGAGGCGACGGCAACCGGGATCATCGCCGCATGCTGAGCGTTGTGCGCTTGGGCATCCTTGATAAACGCCTCCAGCGAACGGCGAGTGCCGCCGATTAGTATCTGATCCGGCGCGTTGGCGATGGCGACATGGCAGTGGTGCGCGCGGCAGAGCGGTTCCAACTGGCGTCTGGACAAGCCGCGGATCGCCGCGAGGCCAGAGGGTTGCGTCGTGGCGGCGTCCATTGCCGACGCGCGCTTGGCGGCGAGGTTGATCACGCCTGCAGCGTCGAGCAGGCCGGCGACGCCCCAGGCGGCAAGCTCGCCCACGCTGTAGCCAGCCACGACGAGCGGGCGTGGGATGCTGTCGCCCAGGACGGCCCATGCAGCCATAGCCTGCGTGCAGCACAGGATCTGCCCGGCCTTATCGGCGTGCAATTCCTCCGAGCTGACTCTTCGGACCAGCTCGCGCGGGTCTTCACCGCCGAGCGCCGCCTTCGCCACCTTGAACACCTGGGCTGCTTCCGGAGCGTCGGCCAGCAGATCGAACATGCCGGCTCCCTGCGAGCCTTGACCGGAGCAGAGGATCGCGGTGCCCGTCATGATATGCGGCCCAACCCATCGAGGAACAATGTGGCGGCGAGTAGGTCGGCGCACCCGCCGGGGCTAAGACGCCTGGCGACGAAGCCTCGATGCACGCAAGCGGCTTGTTCCCGCCACTCGGTTCGCCTGACGCCGCCATCGGCCAGGAACCGAGATGCCTGTTGGCGCGCGAAGCCGAGACCCTCCGCGCCGCCGCGATGAAGCAGGTTGGTATCCTCCACCGCTTCCAACAGCGCGAAGAACGCCTGCACACGGGCTGCTTCCGCGTCGCCGGACGCCAGCCTGCGGCCCAGGCGCAGCGCCGGCAGTCCGACAGCGAGGACGTGCGGGAACCCGGCGGCGGCTTGCGCGCGCGCGCCGCCCGCGCCGAAGCGCAGCAGGGCCGCCGTGCCGTGGCTGTGCAGCGGGATGGGGCCGCGCACGATGGCGCCACCCCAGCGCTGTCGCACGATTGCGCCCAGCAGCGATGGAAGTGTTTCGCAACGCCGACCATCGATCGCCCGGTCGGTTAGGGTGGCGCCGGCTGCAGCGCACAGCAATCCCAGGCCGAAGATCGCCCCGCGATGGGTGTTGATGCCGCCGGTCGCCCTCATCATCGCCCGCTCCGCCGCCAGGCCGATGGCGCGCAACTCGGGCATCGCGGCGCCTGATGCGCCAGCCGCGGCCAGCTCGGCGTAGAACGGCTGCAACGCCGTGGCGCTAGCCCTGAAGGTGCCGGCGTCCATGTCGGTGTGGCTGCCCGCATCGACGTGGCTGACCAGCCCTGGCTTCGGCCAGGTCTCCAGCTCGGCCAACAAGGCAGCCGTCGCCACGGCCGCCACCTGCGCGCCAAGGTCGATGTCGGCGCGCCTGCCGTAACGGCGAGCCGCGGCTGTCATGCCGGGACCAGCTCGCGGAATAGCCCAGCCTTTGGCCGCACGTCCACACCGTCCATCGTCTTGGCCAGCACCGTGGCCGCCATGCCCTCCGCCTGGGCGAACTCCCGCCAGTTGACCCCGGCCCCGTCGGGCAGCACCAGCTCGCCATCCAGGCGGATAGGCCCGGCCGCGTCGAGCCGGGTGAGCGTCCGGACCAGTCGCTCCGCCGCCGCCTCGTCGGGAACAGGCCAGAGCAGGTCCAGGTCCGATCGGGCCGTCAGGTACGGCAGCCCGGTCACGTGCTGCCACAGCAGGGCGCCGAACACGCAGGGCTCCATGCCGGCATCCTCGCCGGCGGCAACCAGGCTGGCGATAGCTGGCTGCCAGCCGTCGGGAGCCTCTGCCGCGGCGTCCCGCAGCCTGGTCGGCGGCAATGTGGCCAGTGCGGCGCCGGGCGGGAAGCCGAGGGCAATCCGCCGCTTGCCATGGCTGGGCGGCAGCGGCACGGCCGCGGGCACGTCGTCCG
>CAXSEK010000547.1:0-2230 GCA_964235625.1 uncultured Acetobacteraceae bacterium | reverse complement strand
CTGGCGCAGGACTATGCCGGGCCGTTGCGGGTGATCCTGGTGGACGACCGCAGCAGTGACGGCACCGGCGCCATCGCCCACGCGATCGCCGATCCGCGCCTGCACGTGCTCGACGGGGAGCCGCGCCCGCCAGGCTGGAGCGGCAAACTGTGGGCCGTGGCGCAAGGCGTGCGGGCCAGCGCCGCCCCGCTGCTGTTCCTCTGCGACGCCGACATCGTGCACGAGCCGGCGCACATCGCCACCCTGGTTGCCAAGCTGGAAGCTGGCCGGCTCGACCTGGTGTCGGAAATGGTGGCGCTGAACTGCGCCAGCGCCGCCGAACGCGCGCTGGTCCCCGCCTTTGTGTTCTTCTTCCAACTGCTCTACCCCTTCGCCCGGGTGAACGACCCGGCCCGGCGCACCGCGGCCGCCGCCGGCGGCACCGTGATGATCCGCCGCACCGCCCTGGCCCGTATCGGCGGGATCGAGGCGGTGCGCGGCGCGCTGATCGATGACGTGGCGCTCGCCACCGCGGTGAAGCGGGGCGGGGCGATATGGCTCGGCCACAGCCGGCTCGCCCGCTCGATCCGCCCCTACCCGGCCCCGGCGGACGTCTGGCGGATGGTGGCGCGCACGGCCTACGTTCAGCTGCGGTTCTCGCCGCTGCTGTTGGCCGGCACGGTCGCCGGGCTGGCGCTGGTCTGGCTGCTGCCGCCGGTCGTGGCACTGTTCGGCAGCGGGACGGTGCGGTGGGTGGCCGCGGCGACCTGGGCCGCATCCGCTGCCAGCTACCTGCCGACGCTGCGGCGCTTCGGCCAGTCGCCGGTCTGGGCGCTCGCGCTGCCGGCCATTGCCGGCTTCTACATGGCGGCCACGGTCGGTTCGGCGCTGGACCACCATCGCGGCCGCGGCGTGGTGTGGAAACGCCGGGCCTATGGCGAGGCCGGCGCATGAGTGCGACGACGGTCGAAGCACCATCCGGCAAGGGCAAGGGGGACGAGAACTTCCCCGTCGGCTCTTTCCTCATCCGCCCCGCCCTGCGCCCGCACGTGCACGCCTTATACGATTTCGCCCGCAACGCCGACGACATCGCCGACAGCCCGACCTTCCCCCCGGCGGAGAAGCTGGCCCGGCTCGAAACCATGCGCGTGGTGCTGACCGGCGAGGCGGAAGCGGGGTCACCGACCGCGCTTCGGCTGCGCGCAAGCCTGGCGGAGACCGGCGTCACGCCGCAGCACGCGCTCGACCTGCTGCACGCCTTCCGCCAGGACGCGACCAAGACGCGTTACGCCAGTTGGGCGGAGCTGCTCGACTACTGCCGCTACTCCGCCGCCCCAGTCGGCCGCCACGTGCTGGACCTGCACGGCGAGGCGCCCGCGACCTACCCGCCGTCCGACGCCCTGTGCGCAGTCCTGCAGGTGCTGAACCATCTGCAGGACTGCGCGAAGGACCTCGAACAGCTCGACCGCTGCTACCTGCCGCAGGACATGCTGGCGGCCGCCGGGGTGGAGACTGGCGCGTTGCGGGACGCCACCGCCAGCCCCGGGCTGCGCGCGGTGCTGGATCAGGCGCTGGACGCGGCGGACGGGCTGAACGCCGCCGGGGCCGACTTGCCGAGCCACGTTCGGGACCGCCGCCTGCGCGTGGAGACGGCGGTGATCGCCGGCCTGGCGCAGCGCCTCGCCGCCCGCCTCCGCCGCGAGGACCCGCTCGCCAGCCGGGTGAAGCTGCGCCGCGGCGACGTGATCGGCAGCGTGCTGCGCGCCTTGCCGAGGCTGCGATGACCATGCTGGAGGCGGAAGTGGCGGACCGGCAGGCGGTCGAGGCGATCGTGCGCGGCGCCGGCACCTCGTTCTACCGCGGCATGCGCATCCTGCCGCCCGACCGGCGGCTGGCGATATACGCGATCTACGCGTTCTGCCGCCTGGTGGACGACGTGGCGGATGAACCCGCCCCGATGGAGGCCAAGCGCGCCGGCCTCGGCCGTTGGCGGGATAGGGTCGCCGCCGTCTTCGCAGGACGGGGGGAGGACGCCGTCACCCGCGTCCTGGTTGCCGCCGTCCGGCGGTTCGACCTGCGGGAGCAAGATTTCCAGGCCGTGATCGACGGCATGCAGATGGATGCGGAGACGGTGATCGTGGCGCCCGACCTCGCCACGCTCGATCTATATTGTGACCGGGTGGCCGCCGCCGTCGGCCGCCTCTCCGTCCGCGCGTTCGGGGACGGGTCGGCCCAGGCGGACGCGGTCGCC
>CAXSEK010000546.1:0-2234 GCA_964235625.1 uncultured Acetobacteraceae bacterium | reverse complement strand
CCGTGATATTATTCGTGATCCCGCGTACATCCAGCGCGGGGCTGTCGTAGTAGTAGTTTCCACTGTCGTAGTGGAAGTAGGTCAGCGCGGTGTTGTTGATCGTGGCACCGGCTGCCACACTGAAAACACCTCCATCAAGAGTCAATCCGTTGGTCATGCCACCACTCTGCACTGAGCCGCTTGCATACCCATCGATGCTCGAACTGTTCAGCGTGCCGCCGCTCTGCACAGTCACGCTGTCACCCAAGACAGCCTTGGATGGAGCGGGCGCATAGTAGGGACCGGCGTGGATACTCGAAAGTGTCTGCCCGGCGCTCACAACATAGCTGGTCATGGATGTTCCTTGTTGCGGCAGTGCCGCGCAGGCCGTTGCCTAGCGGTGTGGCGCGCACGTGCCAGCAACGCAGGTCATCTCTGAAGGCATGTCGAATGCTTGGCGCACACGACAACACCCACCGGGAAGAGGAATTTTTCCTGCTTCGACAGAACAGGCTACCGCTGCTGCCGTTGACCGAATACAGCGACTTGGCGCGCTGCCCTGATGATTGATGGACATTAACACGCTGGCTCGAACCGTCAATCAACCAAGGAAATTTTATGCCGAAATTCGAGAATTGTATCAAGAGGGCAGGATCTCCCCTGACACTCTGAAGTCTCTAGTTGTATTGATCTACTATAAAATCTAAATGGTTGCGTTTTCTGGATTCATGAACCGCAGGGTAGTGCCGATGCGGCCCGATGAGATCAACTTGTACACGAGACAACAAGTCTGATCCATCTCCAGGTGTTCTACGGAAATCCTCTGCTGCGGCGCGCGGTCCCTGACCCATTGCCCGGTTGCGGCCTCATCCGGGAACAGGGCGGGCGACTCACCAGGACTGCGCTCACTCCACCTGGAAGGGCTGGCAGTCGGGCACCAGGAAGATCCGGCCGCTCAACCAGCCGAGGCAACCACAGGATGTTCCTGACGGCAGCGCTGGCGTCCCCGACGGGATTCGAACCCATGGCCTCAGGATTAGGAATCCTGCGCTCTATCCGGCTGAGCTACGGAGACGTCCGCGCCTCCATACCAAACCCCCGCGCCGGCGTCAGCACCTTGCAACGGCGACGCGCAGTCCCGATTCACCGGGGATGAACGATCTTCCCACCGTGCCCTCCCTCGACGCCGCCCCGGGCTCGGCCGCCGCGGCCGCGATCCATGCCGCCACGCTGACGCTGGACAGCCACATCGACATCCCCTGGCCCACCGGGCCGGACCCGTTCAGCGACGGCGCACGGCGCGCCGACCTGCCGAAGATGCACCGCGGCGGGCTGCGCGCCGCCTGCTTCGCCGCCTACGTGCCGCAGGGCCCGCGCACCCCGGAGGGCAACGCGGCGGCCACGTCGCGCGCCCTGGCGATGCTCGACACCATCGTCGCCATGCACGGCACGGCCGGCGGCGTGACCTCGCGCATCTGCGCCAGCGCCGCGCAGATCGAGGCGGCCTCGGCGGACGGCGTGCTGGCCGTGGTGCCGGCGGTGGAGAACGGTGCGGCGATCGGCGAGGACCTGTCGCTGCTGGCGCGCTTCCGGGCGGCGGGTGCCGTGTACATGACGCTCACCCACAACGGCCACAACGCGCTGTGCGACAGCTCCAACCCGCGCGGCGACCTCGGCGACGGCGAGACCCTGCACGGCGGCCTGTCCGGCTTCGGGCGCGAGGCGATCGCGGAGATGAACCGCCTCGGGCTGCTGGTCGACGTCTCGCACGTCTCGCGCGACTCCATGCGCCAGGCGGTCGCGGCGTCGCGGGTGCCGGTGGTGGCGACGCACTCCTGCGTGCGCGCCCTGTGCGACGTGCCGCGCAACCTCGACGACAGCCAGCTCGACCTGCTGCGCGACACCGGCGGCCTGGTGCAGATCACCGCGGTGCCGTCGTTCCTGCGCTGGAAGGCGCGCTACGACCAGTCGGGCGTCGTCGACCTCGGCGAGCACATCGAGTACGCGGTGCGGCGCATGGGCGTCGAGCACGTCGGCATCGGCTCGGACTTCGACGGCGGCGGCGGCGTGCCGGGCTACGGCGACGCCTCGCAGAGCGGCGGGCTGACCGAGGAGCTGGTGCGGCGCGGGTTCGGGGCGGAGGAGATCGCGCTGCTGTGGGGGGGCAACTTCCTGCGGCTGATGCGGCGGGCGGAGGCGTAGGAAGCAAGGCCGGGCTCTGCCCGGACCCGCAAAGGGTCCGAGGACCCTTTGAT
>CAXSEK010000545.1:0-2239 GCA_964235625.1 uncultured Acetobacteraceae bacterium | reverse complement strand
GATGTTGGTGTTGCCGGCGTCGACGACGAGCATCATGGGGCGGATCCCCGGGCGGGGAGCAAGCGGGCGGGATTGCCGGCGACGGTGGCCCCAGGCGGCACGTCCCGCGTGACCACGCTGCCGGCACCGATCACGGCGTCCGCTCCGATCGTGACACCCGGTAGGATAATGGCGCCGCCACCAATCCAGGCGAACGCGCCGATATGGACCGGGCGGCCGAACTCCAGGCCGGCGCGGCGCTGCGCCGGGTCCCGCGGGTGGTCGGCGGCGTAGATCTGCACCGCCGGGCCGATCTGCACGCCCTCGCCGATATGGACGGCCACCACGTCCAGGATCACGCAGCCGAAATTGAGGAAGGCGTCGGCACCGAGGCTGATGTTGGTGCCGTAGTCGCAGTGGAAGGGCGGCCGGATCACCGCCCCCTGCCCCACCTGCGCCAGGCGCTCGGACAGTATGGCCCGGCGCTCCGCCGCGGGGGCGGCGCTGGCGGCGTTGTAGCGGACCAGCCAGGCCTTGGTCGCCGCCTGCTCGGCCTGGATCTCCGCGTCACCCGGACGATAGAGCGCACCGGCCAGCATCTTCTGCTTTTCGGTGCGGCCGGTCACCCGAACAGCACCGCCGCCGCAGCCTGCGCCGCGGTGACGATCGGGGCGGGGAAAACGAAGAACAGCGTCGTCACCAGCGCGCCGATGGCGGCCACGAAGGAGAGCGACGGCGCGCGGGCGTCGAAGGCCGGTTGCGCGTCGTCGAAATACATCACCTTGATGACGCGCAGGTAGTAGTAGGCGCCGACCACGGAGGTGAGCACGCCGATCACCGCCAGCGTCCAGTAACCGGACTGCACGGCGGCGTAGAATACGTACAGCTTGCCGAAGAAGCCGCTGAACGGCGGGATGCCGGCCATCGAGAACATGAAGATGGCGAACGCGAGCGCCAGCATCGGGTCCGTCCGGGCCAGGCCCGAGAGGTCGGCGATCTTCTCCAGCGGGCGGCCGTTGCGGCGCATGGCGATCATGCAGGCGAACACGCCGGCGGACATGAACACGTAGGTGACGAGGTAGATCAGCACGCCCTGGATGCCGGCCTGGGTGTTGGTCGCCAGGCCGATCAGCGCGTAGCCCATGTGGCCGATGGAGGAATACGCCATGAGCCGCTTGATCGAGGTCTGCCCGATCGCCGCCAGCGAGCCGAGCAGCATGGAGGCGATCGAGATCAGCACGATCAGCTGCTCCCAGGCGCCGCCGAGATGGCCGAACGGCACCTCCAGCGCGCGCAGCAGCAGCGCGATCGCCGCGACCTTGGGGGCAGTGGACATGAAGGCGGTGACGGGGGTGGGCGCGCCCTCGTAGACGTCCGGCGTCCACATGTGGAACGGCACGGCGCTGATCTTGAACGCGAGCCCGGCGACGATGAACACCACGCCGATCACCAGCCCGGCCGCCGGGTCGGGGTTGGTCAGCCCGGCGCGCAGCTGGCCGAAATCCATCGAGCCGTTGAAGCCGTAGGCAAGCGAGATGCCATAGAGCAGCAGGCCGGAGGCGAGCGCGCCGAGGACGAAGTATTTCAGGCCGGCCTCGGAGGAGCGCAGGTCGTCCCGGTTGAAGGCGGCCATGACGTAGATGGAGAGGGATTGCAGCTCGAGCCCGATATACAGGGACATCAGGTTGGTGGCCGAGACCATCACCATCATGCCGACGGTGCAGAGCAGGATCAGGATGGGGAATTCGAACTTATCGATCCCCGTCTTCACGTTGTAGTCGATCGCCAGGATCAGGGCCAAGGCGGCGCCCGCCAGGATCAGGACCTTGGTGAACACGGCGAAATGGTCGACGGCGAACAGGCCGGCATAGGCGGTGCCCATGGGCTGGGACACGACCAGCACGGCGGTCAGCAGCAGTGCGCCCAAGCCGAGCATGGCGCAGGCGAGCGATGGGTTACCCCGCTTCCACAGCACGCCGAAGACGAGGATGCCCATGGCGAGCAGAGCCAGGACGATCTCGGGGATCGCGAGGGACCAGTTAAGGGCGGTCATGGTGTGGGGTTCCGAACGGGCGCGGTGCTCAATACGGTGATTGTGCCCGGTTGCAGACTGTATTTGCCGTTTACCCGGGCGACCATGTCTGTGACGGTCCGCTCCGTCGCGAGCCGATCATTGGTCAATGAAGCAACGTGATTGTCCACCATTGCCCCCACGCTCGCGTCGAAGAACTGCGTAAAGCTGCTTGGATAGATCCCCATC
>CAXSEK010000544.1:0-2248 GCA_964235625.1 uncultured Acetobacteraceae bacterium | reverse complement strand
CAAGCCCTAGCCAGCCGCTTCGCCTCCGCCAAAGCCAAGGTCGGCAGGGTGCTGATCTCCCTCGCCATCCCCAACGCCGCCGACCGCCTACGCCAACTCTGCCAAACGACCGCCACCCCCGGTGACAGCGTCTTCGTATGGTCGGCTTCAGCCCATCACCACAGCCGAGATCACCACCCAAATTAAAGCGATGGCGCCTCCACCCCGATCCGCGCCGCCGTCTCCACGATCGCCCCCCACGTCGCCGTCTGCAGCGGCACCCCGTCCCTTACCCGGACCGCCCGCGTCCGCGCCTCCGCCTCACCCGGCACCAGCACCTCGCCCCCCGGCACCGCTGGGCGTGACGCCTTCACATACAGCGCATACTCCCGCGCCACGTCGGCGAAATGCGCTGCGCCGAAATGCGCCGGGTCGAGGTAGATCGACAGCATCCCGTTGCCAATCCGCCCGCGCTTGCCGCCCGGGATCGGCCCCGATGTCGGCCCGCCCGTCAGGCACCCGGCCAGGATTTCGCACATGAACGCGATGCCCGACCCCTTATGGTCTCCGAACGCCCGCAGTGCCCCCGCCCCCTGCGCCGAGTCCCGCGTGGAAACGCCCGGCGTGATCGGTCCGTACAGCGTTTGCGGATCGGTCGACAGCGCGCCGTCCGGATCGATCAACGCTCCCGTGGGCAGGGGCTTGCCGCCATTGGACGCCACCAGCACCTTGCCCTCCGCCACCGTGGACGTCGCGAAGTCCAGGATCAGCGGATCCGTGCCCGGCTGCGGCGCCCCCACGCAGAACGGGTTGGTGGAGAACCGCCGGTCCACCCCTCCAAAGGGCGCCACTAGCTCCCCCATCGCCACGTTCACGAAGTGGATCGACACCAGCCCCGCCGTCGCCGCCCGCTCCGCCCAGTCCCCGATCCGCCCGATATGGCCCGAGTTGCGCAGCGCGATCACCGCCATCCCGGACTGCTTAGCTTTCGCGATGCCCATGTCCACCGCGAGCGGCCCGATCGTCTGCCCGAACCCGAACCCGCCATCCACCACGGCATGCGCCGGGCTTTCCACCACCACATCGAGCGTTTGCCCGGCGACGACCGACCCGTTCTCCAGCCACATCACGTAGCGCGGCACCCGGATCACGCCGTGGCTGTCATGCCCAGCCAGGTTCGCGCTGACCAGGTGGTGCGCGATCCGCTCCCCCTCCTCCCGGCTCGTCCCCGCCTTGGCAAAGATGTCGGTGATGAAGGCCCGCAGCGTGGCAACGGGCACGGTGGTCGTCGGCAGGTCGGCCATCTGCGGCGCTATTCCTTTTTGGCCATACCCTGCGCGAACGGCCGCCAGAACTGGTTGTCCGTCGGCAGGATCGTCATATCAGCAACCGTGGCCCGCGGAGGCAAGGACGCCACGAACACCGCCGCCGCGGCCACATCCTCCGCCCGCAGCATCAGCGCCCGGTCCGCTGGCGAGGGTGGCCGCGGCCGGCTGTCCAGGATGTCGGTCGCGACCTCGCCCGGGTTGATGCACACCGAGCGGATTCCGTTTACGCCCTCCTCGGCATTGATGTGCGCGCTCATCATGTTCACCCCCGCCTTCGACGCGCCATACGCGGCGCCGGAGGCCGGAAACAGCCCGATGCCGGAGATCGACCCGATATGGATCAGCGTCCCCGCCCGCCTCGCCCGCATGCCCGGCAGCACGGCCATCGAGCACAGGAACGGCGCGGCCAGGTTCACCCCCAGCACCGCCGCCACCGCCTCGCCGGCCAGGTCATGCCAATGCCGCTGCTTGACGTTGGTCCCGGCGTTGTTCAACAGCACGTCCACCGGCCCAAGCGCCGCCACCACCGCCGCGTGCGCCCGCGTCACCTCCGCCGGGTCTGCCAGGTCAGCCGCGACCACGACGGCCCCTTCGCCGATGAACGCCGCCGTTTCCGCCAGCGCCTCCGCCCGCCGCCCGGTCAGCGCGACCTGCGCACCTGCCTTCGCGAACGCCACGGCCGCCGCGCGCCCGATCCCGCTTCCCGCGCCCGTTACCCATACGACTTGACCGGACATGAAGCCCCCCTTGGCGGCCCAGCCTGGCACGGCCAACAGCGCGGCCGCCAGTGCCATTGCACCCCACCCATGATACGCTTCTCCCAAATCGGAGCGCGCCATGGACCAAGCAGCCCTGATGCCCTCGCGGCACAAGCTCGACGCAGACAGCTATTACCGCGCCGCCGAGACCGGCGTGCTCAGGCCCGACGACCGCGTCGAACT
>CAXSEK010000543.1:0-2255 GCA_964235625.1 uncultured Acetobacteraceae bacterium | reverse complement strand
GAGGCGTGCCGCCCGGAGTCGCTCACCACGTAACGGCCCTGATCCGCGTAGCGCCCTGCGATATCGGGGGCAGAGCGCAGCATGACCAGCCGGTGCAGGTTGCGCAGGTCCAGCTCGGCGCTGCCTTCTTGCCGGCGAACGCGGTGGGCAGATCGTCCATCGGCTACGTCACCGGCGGCAACCCGGCGATGAATGCCGGGACCCGGCGCAGTGCGTCCTCCCGCGCCGCCGGGTCGGTCCCGCTATGGGCGTTGCCGCCCACGGGAGTCGCCAGCCCGGCGCGTGTGCGGAGCTTCGTGCTTGGCGCGTCGAAATCGTGGTAGGCGCCGGGATAGGTCACCAAGTCGAGCTTGCCCGGCAGGTGCTCGGCCAGGGCGTGGCATGGCGCGGCCGGCGTCCAGTCATCGGCCTCCCCCATGAGGATCAGCAGCGGCGCCGCCGGCTCCCACCCGCGGGTCTCGGACGGCACGCGGCAACCGGGATAGAACGCAACCAGACCGCGGATCAGGCCGGCTGGCAGGTCCGACATCGCGCGTCCGGTAGTAAGCACGGTGCTCGCCCCATCCGACCAGCCGAGCAGCACCAGCCCGCCCGGCGGCGTGCCCGGACGCGCCTGCAGCCAGTGCAACGCCGCGAGCGCATCTTGCCGCCGCAACCCGCTAGCCGTCACCGCGCGGTTGCGCGCGCTGCATTGGGAGCCGAGCCCGCGGGAACCATAGCTGTCTGGCATGAGCACGGTGTGTCCCAGCGCCGACAATCGGCGGCCCCAATCGCCGTCCCGGCTGGGAAACGGGCCGCTGCAGCCATGCAGCGCTACGATCGCCGCGCGCGGCTTGCCTTGGGCGGGATACAGTTCCGCGTTCAGGATAATGCCATCCGGCCCTGGCACCCGGACAGTTTCCGCCCGGGCAAGGCCGGCGACCAACAGCATGAGCAGCACCAAAACCCGCATCGATCCGACCGTAACGTTCCCCGCCGGGCTCTACCCGTTCGCGCCGGGCCGGTCTATGGCTGCGCAATGACCGACGCCCGCTATCCCCTCACCCGCCTGCGCCGCAACCGCCGTGATGGCTGGACCCGTCGCCTGGTCGCCGAGACCCGGCTGTCGGTCGACGACCTGATCTGGCCGGTGTTCATCCTCCCGGGGCAGGGCCGGACCGAGACGGTGCCCTCCATGCCCGGCGTGGAGCGTGTCAGCGTCGACCGGCTGGTGCGCCATATCGCCCCGGCCGCCGAGCTGGGCATCCCGCTGGTGGCGCTGTTCCCCGCCACCCCGTCCGAACTCAAGGATGCCGACGGCACTGAATCCGCCAACCCGGAGAACCTGATCTGCCAGGCTGCCCGGCTGCTGAAATGCGCCTACCCCGAGCTCGGGCTGATGGGGGACGTGGCGCTCGACCTCTATACCACTCACGGCCATGACGGCGTGCTGCGCGACGGCTACGTCCATAACGACGACAGCATCGCCGTGCTGGTCAAACAGGCGCTGGTGCAGGCGGAGGCGGGGATCGACGTGCTCGGCCCGTCCGACATGATGGATGGCCGGGTCGGCGCCATTCGTGGTGCGCTGGACGCGGCGGGGCGGATCGACACGCGGATCATGAGCTACGCCGCCAAATACGCGAGCGCGTTCTATGCGCCGTATCGCGACGCGGTGCAGTCGGCCAAGCTGAACGGCGACAAGAAGACGTATCAGATGGACCCCGCCAACAGCAATGAGGCCCTGCGTGAGGTGGAGCAGGACCTGGCGGAAGGCGCCGACATGGTGATGGTCAAGCCCGGCCTCCCCTACCTGGACATCGTGCATCGCATCCACGAGCGGTTCGGCGTGCCCACCTTCGCCTATCAGGTGTCCGGCGAGTATTCGATGATCGCCGGCGCTGCGGAACGCGGCTGGATCGACGGCGAGCGGGCGATGATGGAGAGCCTGATGGCGTTCAAGCGGGCGGGTGCCGCCGGAGTCCTGACCTATTTCGCGCTGGACGCAGCGCGGCTGCTAAAGCGGTAAACTTCGGCGTATGACTTCTCCCTCTCCCGTCTTTCACGGGAGAAGGTCGGGGTGGAGGCCGAGCCGCACACGCCGGCCCGTCGGCACACTCCATCCAGACGTGGCCTTTCCCATGAAGAACGGGGGAAGGAGCCTACAAAAGCGTACCCCGCATCGTAAGCTAGAGCCGCTGTTAACCCCAAGTCACCTGGTCGGTGCAAGCGGTTCGGGTGCTCGCGCACCTTTCGGTGGGAAGCAGCACGCGTGG
>CAXSEK010000542.1:0-2259 GCA_964235625.1 uncultured Acetobacteraceae bacterium | reverse complement strand
GAGACTGTGCTGGTAGGCCTGAGCTACGGCGATGCGAAGCGGCCGCGCGGCGCCCATCTCGAAAGACGATGCGACGAGATCCTGTCGGAGACCGGGCTGCTGGAGATGGCCGGCCGTCCCGGATCGCAACTGACGCTCGGCGGTCGCAAGCGGGTGGAACTTGCCCGCGCGCTGTCCACCTCGCCGCGCCTGCTGATGCTGGACGAGGTGATGGCGGGGCTGACGCCGACGGAAGTCGAGGCGTCGCTGGACATGCTGCGCCGCATCCATCAGGGCAGGCACCTGTCGATCCTGATCGTGGAGCATAACCTGCGCGCCATGATGCAGCTTTGCAGCCGGGTCGTGGTGCTGCATCACGGCGAGAAGATCGGCGAAGGCAGACCGGCGGAGATCGGCCGCGATGCGCGCGTGATCGAGGCCTATCTGGGCGCTTCTCTGGGCGCTTCTCCGGGCGTTTCTCTGGACGCTTTCGCATGACGATGCCGATCCTGGACGTCGAGCGGGTCCATTCCGGTTACGGCGAGATCAGGGTGTTGCACGGCGTGTCGTTGCAGGTGTCGGCCGGCAGCGTCACCGCCCTGCTCGGCAGCAACGGCGCCGGCAAGACCACATTGTTGCGCGGCATCGCGGGCCTGCTCACGGTCAGCCAAGGACATATCCTCTACCAGGGCACCGATATTACCGCCCTGCGCGCCAGCGCACGGGTCAACGAGGGTATCGCCCTGGTGCCGGAAGGGCGGTTGATCTTCGGCGATTTTACGGTGGAGGAAAATCTTTTGGCCGGCGCCTTCAGCCAGCGGGCACGCGCGGACCGGGCGGCGCTGCTGGAAGAGCTCTATGGCCGGTATCCATTGCTGCGCGAGCGGCGGCGCCAGCTCGGCGGCACGCTGTCGGGCGGGCAGCAGCAAATACTGGCGATCGCCCGCGGCCTGATGTCGCGGCCCCGCCTGCTGCTGCTGGATGAGCCGAGCCTGGGCCTGGCGCCGCGGATGGTCGCCGAGCTGTTCGAAACTATCCGCGCGATCAGCGCCACCGGCTTGACGGTGCTGATCGTGGAGCAGAATGTCCGCGCCACGCTGGAATTGGCCGACCGGGCGTTCGTGCTCGAGAATGGCCAGATCATGCTTGCCGGCAGTGCTGCCGAACTGCTGGCCGATGATGGCGTCCAGCGCGCCTATCTGGGTCTCTGAGCGGCTCCTACTCCACGAACCCCGCCGGGCTGTGCCGCGCGCCACGGCAGATCTCCTCGTCGAACCATTCCGTCCTGGCCAGCAGCCGGAGCAGATCGGAGCGCACCGGCAGCAGGGCCTGCGGCCATCGCCCAAGCGCCTGGCCATAGGCGTAGGACCAGTTCTGCACATGATCCGTCAGCGGCCGCTGCTGGAGTTCCCATCCGCGCAGGGCCGCCGGAATATCCTCCGCCTCGACGACGTGCATCGCCAGCGCCATGGCGTTGCTGAAGGCCATGTTGGCCGATTGGCCCAGGTTCGGCGGCATGGCGTGCGCCGCGTCGCCCAGGATGGCGATGCGCCCCTCCGACCAGTGCCGCGTGCGCACGTTGACGATCCGGTCCCAGCGGCTGAGCTCGCCGACGCGGGCGAACAATGCGCCGGCGCCGGGGAAGCGTTCCTCCCAGAAGGATGGATCGACCGGACGCTGCCGGCCGCGCGGGTCGCTGACCGGGCCGCCAAGGTAGATGTAGTTCGACCCGTCGGTGCATGGGTTGAACATGGCCCGCCATGGCCCGCTCCAGTATTCGGTGATGATGTCGGTGGGATCATCGGGCCGCACATCGACCAGCACGCGGAAGCCGCCCTCGGTGCCGAGATCCATCGAGGCCGTGGCCAGCACGCTCTCCCGCAGCCGGGAATAGGCGCCGTCCGCGACCACCACCAGATCGGCCCTGCGTTCCTCGCCGGACTCAAGGACCAGCACCCCTTCCGGCCGGACCGCACTGGTCACGGACGAGGTGAAGACGGTGACGCCCGCCGCTGTCGCCTGGTCGATCAGCGCCTGATACACGTCCGCCCTCGGCGGCAGCAGCATGCGGTCGCGGCCTTCCAGCGCCTTGTTCAGCAGGATGGCGCCGTTGCCGTCGGCGATCCGCCACTCCGTGACCACGCGCGCCCGCGCCGTCGCCGCCTCGTAGGCGCCGAGCAGCTTCAGCGTCTTGAGGCCGTTCTCCCATAGCCAGATGCCGGACCCGAACATGCGCAGGTCCTGGCTGCGCTCGTGCAGGTTGACCTGCCAGCCGAGATG
>CAXSEK010000541.1:0-2265 GCA_964235625.1 uncultured Acetobacteraceae bacterium | reverse complement strand
GCCGCGCTGGTGAGCAAGGCGCAGGCGCAGGGGCTGCCGATCACACTCGAATCCTACCCCTACGGCACCGGCTCCACCGTGCTCGCCGCCGCCTTCTTCAGCGACCCGAACTTCGAGGAGCGCAACGGCACGGACTACCGCTCCATCCAGCGCGTCACCGACGGGCACCGGTTCCAGGACCGGCAGGAGCTGCTGGCCGCACAGGCGGAGGAGCCGTCCACCCTGGTGCTGTGGCACGTGCTGGATACCGAGACCAACGCGCACCATCGTGACCTGCTGGACATGGCCGTGCTGTTCCCGGGCAGCGCCATCGCATCGGACGCGATGCCCTGGTCGTTGCCGGACGGCTCGGCCTATGCCGGGGATGCCTGGCCGCTGCCGGAGGACGCCACGTCCCATCCGCGCTCCGCCGGCTGCTTCACCCGCTTCCTGCGGCACTGGGTGCGGGAGCGGCAGGCGGTCTCCCTGCTCGAGGGCATCCGCAAATGCACGCTGATCCCGGCGGAGATCCTGGCCGCGAGCACGCCCGCCATGGCGCGCAAGGGGCGGCTGCAGCCGGGCGCCGACGCCGACGTGGTGGTGCTTGACTATGACAGGCTGACCGACCGGGCGGAGTTTACGGCGATGAACCGCCCGGCCGAGGGCGTGCGGCACCTGCTGGTGAGCGGCCACCCGGTGATCAGCGACGGCGTGCTGGATGTGGCAGCGCGGCCGGGCCAGCCCGTGCGCCGGCCGGCCAAAGGCTGATCCGCATGCCCGTGCCGATCCTGCTGATCACGGGCTTCCTCGGGGCCGGCAAGACCACGGTGGTGAACCACGTGCTGGCCCATGCCGAAGGGCGACGGATCGCGGCCGTGGTCAATGATTTCGGCGCCATCAACATCGACGCGGCACTGGTCGAGGGCGCGTCCGACGGGGTGATCAGCCTTGCCAATGGCTGCATCTGCTGCTCGCTGGAGGGGGATTTGCTGCGCACGCTCGCCGCCCTCCTGCGGCGGGACCCGCGGCCCGAGGCGATCCTCATCGAGACCAGCGGCATCGCCGACCCGGCGGATATCGTGCGCAACCTCATGGACCCGGTGATCTGGCGGGAGGCACCGCTGGAAACAGTGTTGTGCGTGGTGGACGCGGCGGGCCCGATCGAGGCGCTGGACGACGCGCTGCTCCGCTCCCAGCTACGGGCCGCGGACATCGTGGCCCTTACGAAGCTGGACCTTGCCGACGCGGCCGAGTGCCGCCGCATCCGCGATGCCGTCGCGGTGGTGACGCCGAGAGCCACGGTCGTGGACGCCGTAAACGGGCAGGTTCCGGTGGCACTGCTGTTCCCCGACGGCCGGATCCGTCCGGCGGTGCCGCGCGACCCGGGCCGGCGCCACCCCGTGTCCGACCGCTTCGAAAGCCTGAGCTGGACGTCCGACCAACCCGTCTCGCTGGCGCGCCTGCAGCGGGCGATCAACCGGCTCGCGCCGAAACTGGCCCGCGCCAAGGGGCTGTTTGCGACGGTCGAGCAGCCGGACCGTCAGACCATATTCCAACTCGCCGGCGGCCGCGCGACGCTGGCCCCAGCCGGCGCCGCGGCATCCGGCGAGCCCCGGGCCCGGATCGTGTTCATCGCCGAGTTGGGCAAGCTCTCAATGGCCGAGATCGGCAGCATCATGGATGGCTGCATCGGTCCATAATACCAGCCAGCCTTGAACTTGACCCGGCGACGGTCAGCTTTACGCAAGACGCGCCACGGCTGGCCAGCATCCGGTCAGGCGCGTGTCGAAGCTCCAAGGCTTCGGATCCCGTTTGCCCCTCCCGAAACACCGTGCTAACCACCCCTGATCCGGAGGGGTGGCCGAGCGGCTGAAGGCGGCGGTTTGCTAAACCGTTGTGCACTGTCAAGGTGTACCGTGGGTTCGAATCCCATCCCCTCCTCCAGTAACTTGCCCTTGCCGAGTCAACGACATACCGTTCCTCACCGAGACGAAAGAGGAGCCGAGCCGTGGCAAGTGGCCGCACCATCGATGTCGGGGCCGTGGTGGATCGGGCGCGGTTGCAGCCGATCTCGGGCGTTGTGCTGACTTTGTCGCTGTTCGTCGCCACGTGCGATGGGTTTGACAACCAGGCGCTCGCCTTCACCGCTCCGGCCATCGCGGCCGGGTGGGGGGCGAGAATGGCTTCGTTCGCGCCCGTGTTCAGTGCCGGGCTGTTTGGGTTGCTGCTCGGGTCCATGGTGTTCGGCGTCCTGGCGGACCGGTTCGGCCGGCGGCGGATGCTGAT
>CAXSEK010000540.1:0-2273 GCA_964235625.1 uncultured Acetobacteraceae bacterium | reverse complement strand
AGATCTGCTACGAGCTGTTCGAGGGCCTCAAGGAGCAGGGTGACGCGGACGTGACGCTGCTCGCCTCCACCGACGACTCCTACCCCGCTTTGTTCAAGGCCGGCGCCCGCATCACCGGGTTCGACGGCAAGCCGGACGAGTTCCTGTTCCTGATGCAGGACTACGACTACTGGTGGCACAAGACCTCCTCCGTGCCGGTGGTGGAGGCGTTCATCGACTTCCTGGAGATGATCCAGCCGGACGTGGTGCACTTCCACCACTTCTTCACCTACGGCGCGGACTTCATCACCCTCGCCCGGCGCACCCTGCCCCACGCCCGCCTGGTATTCACCTTCCACGAGTTCATGAGCATCTGCGCCGCCGACGGCCAGATGGTCCGCCGCCAGGACCGCTCGCTCTGCACCCACGCCAGCCAGATCCGCTGCCACCAATGCTTCCCCGAGCGCTCCCCCGAGCAGTTCCTGACCCGCCGGCTGTGGTTCCAGTCCCACCTGGCGCATATCGACGTGTTCACCTGCCCCAGCCAGTTCATGATCGAGCACTACGTCCGCTGGGGCATCCCGCCCGAAAAGATTCACCACGTCACCAACGGGCAGCGCCGCTACGGCACGCCGACCGAGCCGCCGGAGGGCCTGAAAACCCGCTTCGGCTTCTTCGGCCAGTTCGTGGACAACAAGGGCATCCACATCCTGCTGCGCGCCGTCCGCCAGCTGCGCGCCGAGGGGTTCACCGCGTTCTCGGTGGACCTGAACGGCGACAACCTGAAATACGCCTCCGCCCCGGTGCGCGAGGAAATCGAAGCCTTCCTCGCCGACGAACGCGAGCGCCCGCCGGACGAGCAGATCGTCACCCTGAACGGCTCCTACCACGTGGACGAGCTGGCCAGCCGCATGGCCCGGGTGGATTGGTGCATCGTCCCGAGCACGTGGTGGGAGATCTTCGGCCTGGTGATCTCGGAGGCCTGGATGTTCGGCAAGCCGGTGATCTGCTCGAATGTCGGCGGTCCGGGGGAGCGGGTGGTGGACGAGGTTGGCGGGCTGCACTTCCAGTTGGGCGATCACCGGTCCCTGGCGCGGGTGATGCGGCGGGCGGCGAGTGAGGTGGGGTTGTGGGAGCGCCTCTGCGCCGGCGTGCCCGAACCACCCCTGCGCCAAACCATGGTCAACCTGTTTTGCAATCTCTACCCGACCGAGGCCGCGATCGGTGCATAACAGCAAGTCGGCCGCACGGACGGTCCGGCAGCCGGGCCGCATCCTACCCATCGGGCGTATCGATGGCCGCCCGATGGCGCAACGCCTCGCGGTCGCCCAGGCCGAGCATCGCGACCAACTGGCCCCGCATCGCCGGCGGCGCTTCGGCAAGCACAGCAGCCTTGGCGGCCCGCGCATGCAACTCGGCGACATCCTCCGGCGTCCGGCGCTTCCACGGGCACCGTCCCGTCAACGAGCCCAGCCCGAGGTCACGCCGCAGCTCGGTGATGATCTCCTCCACCGGCCGGTCGTCGAGCGACTCCTCCATCTCCGGGCTATCCAGCCGCTCCAGCAGCTCGTCATGCAACAGCTCGCCCCGCTCCCCGCCCGTCTCCTTATGGATCAGGTCCTCCACCTCCCGCAGAATCCGCCTCCTGCGCTCGACCCGGCCCGCCGCACGCGCGTCTGGCACCTCCGGCCGCTCCGCAATCGACTGCGCCAGAAGGATGCTGCGCCGCACCGCACGGGTCAGCCGGTCATACGCCAGGCTCCGATCCGCCGCATACGCGGCACTCCGCTCCAAATCGACCACCTCATCCTCAGGCTGAACCGGTTCCGGAAGCTGGCGGACCAACTCGACCCCGACATCGATCATAGCATGCAGCACCCGGCGGTAATACGCGGCATCCTCCGCCCGCCGGGCGGCCGGATTATCCAGATCGGCGGAGGAGGAGGAAGGAGGGGTCATGAACGGACAGAGAACACAAGAGGGCGTTCGTGGTCAATGCCGCTCCGGCCAATAAGCCACGGCCTCGCTCCTCGCAATGAACCTCACCGTCCGCAACTGGCACGTCGCGCCGCCCAAGGGTCGTCGCGCGCGACGATCCACCACGTCGCCAGCAACCGACACTCCTACGGCATCCAAGCCCCCGCGCCCGAGCGCCTGCAGACCCGCTCTGGCCCACTCGCCCGGTCTATCGACAAACAAGGGCGTCCACATCCTGCTGCGCGCCTTGCGCCAGGTACGGGCCGAGGGGTTCACCGCGTTCTCGGTGGACCTGAACGGCGACAACCTGAAATACG
>CAXSEK010000539.1:0-2273 GCA_964235625.1 uncultured Acetobacteraceae bacterium | reverse complement strand
GGCGCGATGCAGCAGGGCAGGGCGCGGCCATGGGCGGTGAAATACATCAGCGACCACGGACGGCGGCAGGTGGCCCAGGCCCGGTCCCCGTCGTTGTTCTTCAGGCTCACCCCCGGCTCGGTCGCACCCGATGCGTCCAGCATCACGCCCACCTGGGCGCCGATCGCCTGGGCGGAGGCGATGGCCTGCTCCTCCTCCACCTGGGTCTGCTCGAACAGGCTGTTCTCCGCCCGCGCCATGCCGAACCCGGCGTCATCGAACACCAGGCGCTGCAAGTGCACTTCCTTGACGCCCATGTTCGCCGCCATGCGGACGAACTCGGGCAGCTGCTGCACCGTCTCCTTCAGGCCGGTCAGCCAGATCGACACCTTCGGGGTCGCGCTGCCGACCTTCGCCTGGAACGCGGTGAACTTGCCGACGTCACGCACGATGCGGTCGAAGAAATCCTTGCCGCGCACCGCGAGATACGTCTTGCGGTCCGCCGCATCCACCGAGACGCGTAGCTCGTCGAGCCCCGTGTCGATCAGCTCCTGGAATTTCTTCGGGTTCAGCAGGGTGCCGTTGGTGTTGAACAGCACGTAGATGCCCCGATCCTTCAGATAGCGGATCATGCGCGGCAGGTCCTTCACCAGCATCGGCTCGCCGACGCCGTGCAGCACCACGCGCGCGATGGACGGGAATTGGTCCACGATCGAGGTGAACAGCTCCCACGTCATGTCCTGCGGCGGCTCGAGCGTCTCGAACGTGCGCGGGCAGGTCTCGCACAGCAGGTTGCAGCGGTTGGTCGTCTCCAGGTACAGGCAGACGGGCGGCGCCGCGGTCAGGTCCCGGCTCTCCACCGTCTCGAAATAACGGGTCGGATCTCTCAACAGCGTGGCCGACATGAACTTCGCTCCTTCAGCAGGCAGTCCGGCGTGCTCGCGCGATGTCAAAGACCCCGAGCACGAAGCAAGGGCCGTAGACGACCCAGGGATAGATAGCTTCCCGGTGGTAGGGGTCCAGATACAGCAAGACTCCGCTCGCCGACAGGTAGATCACGCTCCAATACGGAGCGAAGCACGCGAACAGAGACAACCAGCCCAGATACCACGGATAGTGTGGCGAAATCGCGACCGTCGTGGCCGTCGCGAGCACGGCGGCGGCGCGCCCGATGGCGAGCGTCCGTTGCCCGGGGTCGGTGGGCAGCTGCGGGCCCAGCATGTAATAACCCGCCAGGGCCAGCAGGGCCGATCCGGCGACGGCGATATACGCTTTGGAGGCCCAGGCCGGCACGGTCGCGACCAGGGCCAGCGCCCGCAAGGCGAAGAAACCCTGGCCCGTCGCCATCCCTTCCTCGGCGGCATAGCCGGGCAGGTAGCCCAACACGTGCCATCCCGCCCCCACGGTGTAGGCGCCATACAAGACCACGATCACGACCAGGGTGCCAAGCAGCGTCGGCCAGTCCCACCGGCGCCAGAACGCCGGGAACACCGCGGCCGGCAGCAGCTTGCACAGGATCGCGAGCGCCAGCACCGCCCCGGTCAGCCCGCGGCGCGATGACGCCGCCACCAGCATGGCCAACGCCATGAAGCCCAGGCTCGCCGCGTCGATATGGCCGTTGCCCGAATATTCCCAGATTGGCAGCGGGTTCCAGGCGTAGACCATCACCCACGCCGCCGGCTGCCCGGCCCGGCGCAGCAACCAGGCGACGCAGCCGATCGTCAGAACCTCGAACCCCGCCATGGTGAGCTTGACCATGGCGAGCGAGGACCAGATCTGCCCGATCGCCGCGAAGAGGATCTGCGCCATCGGCGGGTAGATCGTCGGCGCCTCCTCCGACCGGTTCGTGCTGGTGTAGATCTCGTCGTCACGCAGGAACTCGAGCTCCGGCGCGGCCGGCAGATACAGGTAGGGATTGATCCCGTGCGCCTGCACCCGGCCGTCCCACACGTAGCGGAACAGGTCCGAGGACAGGAACGGCGGCGCCGCCAACGGCAGCACCCGCATGCACGCGGCGAGCACCAGCACGAGCAGCACCGCCCACCGTGGCACCGGGCCGGACCGGACCAGCCAGACCGCGCCGAAATACACCAGCCCTGCCACGCACTCGAAGCCGATGAACACTTGCAGCCGCTCGTCCGACCCGATCGTCGCCACGGAGCCGGGCAGGTGGCACAGATACTCGGCGACGACGAGCAGCAGCAGGACCGCCCCGGCCAAGGCCAGGGCGGTGAAGCGGCCCCGCTCCGTCACGCGCGCAGGCGCTCGCGCAGCGCCAGCCGCTCCACGCAGGC
>CAXSEK010000538.1:0-2282 GCA_964235625.1 uncultured Acetobacteraceae bacterium | reverse complement strand
CCCGAGACCGCATCCGCGCCCTGACCCACGTGCAGGGCACCGGCGTGATCAACCCCGCAAGTCTGGAGGACGCCGACGTGATCGCCGCCTGGCAGACCGCCGGGCAGACCTGTGTGCAGGTGTTCTTCGTCCGCGCTGGGCGCAACAACGGTAACCGCGCCTTCTACCCCACCCACGCCCGGCACGAGGAACCCGGCGAGGTGCTGGAAGCGTTCATCGCCCAGTTCTACGACGACAAGCCGCCCCCGCCCTTATTGCTGCTCAGCCACGCTCTGCCGCAGACCGAGTTGATGGCCGAGGCACTCTGCCTCAAGGCGCACCGCAAGGTGGAGATAAGCACCCCCCAGCGTGGCGAGAAGCGCGCCGTGGTGGACCACGCCGTCACCAACGCGCGCGAGGCGCTGGAGCGCAAGCTGGCCGAGGGCGCCGGGCAGGCCAAACTGCTGGAGGGGGTGGCGCAACTGTTCGACCTGCCAGCCCCTCCCGAACGCATCGAGTGCTACGACAACAGCCATATCATGGGCACCAACCCCTACGGCGTGATGGTCGTGTTCGGCCCGGAAGGCCCGGCAAAGGCCGGCTACCGCAAGTTCACCATCCGCGGCGCCATCGCACCCGGCGACGACTTCGCGATGATGCGCGAGGTGCTGGAGCGCCGCTTCGGCCGCGCCCTGCGCGAGCAGGCGGAAGGGGATGGCAGCAATTGGCCGGACCTGGTGCTGATCGACGGCGGCGCCGGCCAGCTCTCAGCCGCCCGCGGTATTCTTGCCGACCTGGGCGTGCAGGACGTCAAGCTCGTCGGCATCGCCAAGGGCCCGGACCGTGACGCCGGGCGCGAGTGGTTCCACATCGAAGGCCGCGACCCCTTCCAGCTACCCCCGCGGGACCCGGTGCTCTACTATCTGCAACGTGTGCGGGACGAGGCGCACCGCTTCGCCATTACCACCCACCGCGCCGGTCGCTCCAAATCCCTGGTGACCAGCGAGCTGGATGAAATTGCCGGCGTCGGTGCCGCCCGCAAGCGCGCCCTGCTGAACCACTTCGGCTCCGCCCGCGGTGTGAAGCAGGCCGGGCTCACCGACCTCGAAGCCGCCCCCGGCATCAACAAGGAAACTGCCCGGCAAGTCTACGCCCACTTCCACCCGGGCACCGTCCTGGCCCGGTAAGCCGAGGATGCTTCCCCCCTCTCCCGCTGGGAGGAGTGAGGAGCTTGGGATCCATGACTGCTGGATCACGTGTGGGCGGACTGCCCCGCTATAAGGGGGGAGTGCAAGCGGCACTCGGCGAGGCAATGGGTTCAGCAAATAGAATTGGGCGGTTCCGTCGAGAAGGGATCCCCTAGGAAACTTGCGCCAGCCACCGCTGCGCCCCGATCCGGGACTGATTGATCACTTGGTGCATATCCAGGTATGTGTAGGTCCCGCAGCGGCCGATGAACTGGCACTGACCCGTCTTCGCCGCCAGATCGCGGTAGCGGCCGTAGATCGCATCGTACCGGCCATCGCTGGTCTTCACCGGGTAATACCGCTCGTATGCGTTATCGGCGTAATCGCACGGCTCCTCGAGCGTCACCGTCTTGGCACCCGTTTTCACCACCAAGTGCCCGGGCAGGCGGGCCCAGTCGGTCTCCCGCGTGAACGGCCCGGCATCCGTGAAATTGGTGACCGAAGCATAGCCTGCACCATAGTCGATCGGTTCGCTGCGGCTATGGAAGCGGATGGAGCGGTAGGGCAACGGCCCGAACGCGTTGTCGAAAAACACATCGATCGGCATGCTGTTGAAGCACACGTCGAACTCGGCCTGCATCCCGTGCTCGAACGACTGGTTCAGCTTCACCGTGATCCGCTGGTGCGACAGCAACCGCTCAAACAACGCCGTGTAGCCGTCGCGTACCAGGTACTGGAACCGGTCGCTCGGAAAATAACGGTCCTCGTCGTCGGTGCGCAGCGGGATACGCTTGACCACCGCCGCGTCCATGTCCTCGAGGTCGAGCGCCCACATCTTGCGGGTGTAGGGCCGGAAGAACAGATCCGTCAGCACGGGGCCGATACGGGAGCGCAGGTACTCCCCGGCATTGCGCGGCTGCGCGATCGGTTCCCCCTGACTGGCCAGGAACGCATGGACATCCGCCTCGCCGGCCAACGAGAGCCCGAACACGTCATTGATTGTCGTCCGGTTCACCGGCAGCGGCACCCGGCGCCCCGCCCCGCCATCCAGCGACACGACCGCCTCGACCTTGTGCTCGTAGGGCACCAGGTCGCCGAAGCGGCGCAGCCAGGCCA
>CAXSEK010000537.1:0-2290 GCA_964235625.1 uncultured Acetobacteraceae bacterium | reverse complement strand
AGCTGGTGGCGACCGTCCGTGCGTATGGCATGCGCCTGCTCGGGCCCAACTCGCTCGGCCTGTTCAACGACCGGTGCGGCTTCTACGCGACCTTCTCCGCCTCGCTGGAGACGGGCTATCCGCCGGCCGGGCGGATCGGCATCGTCAGCCAGTCGGGCGCCTATGGCACGCACGTATTCACCATTGCCCGCCAGCGCCGGGTCGGCACGCCGGTGTTCGTCGCCACCGGCAACGAGGCGGACGTGGTGGTCGGCGACGTGATGGGCTGGATGGTGGAGGACGAGGCGACCGACGTGATCGCGGTCTATGCCGAGGGTATCCGCGAGGGCGACCGGTTCGTGGCCGCGTTGCAGGCTGCGAGATCAGCGCGCAAGCCGGTGATCGTGATGAAGGTCGGCAGCTCCCGGCTGGGGGCGGCGTCCGCCCGGTCCCATACCGCCGCGATTGCCGGGGATGACGCCGTGACGTCGGCCGTGCTCGCGGAGTTCGGTGCACTGCGGGCGCGGTCCACGGAGGAGATGCTGGATTTCGCGCAGCTTGCGACGCGCAAGGTCTACCCCGTGCGCAACACGCTGGGCATGGTGACGGTCAGCGGCGGGGCGGGCGTGCTGGTGAGCGACGCGGCGGAGGCGCTGGGCTTGGCAATGCCGCCGATGCCTACGGCGGCGCAGGCGCGGCTGCTGGAGATGCTGCCCTTCGCCGCGCCACACAACCCGGTGGACTGTACGGCGCAGGCGCTGAACGACACGGGCCTGATCGGCCGTTTCACCGACGCGATGGTGGAGGAGGGCGGCTACCGCTCGGTGCTCGCCTTCTTTACTCAGACCGGCGGTGCGGCCTCGATCGCGCCCAAGTTGCGGGCGGCGCTGGCGGGGGTGCATGCGCGGCATCCGGACCGGCTGTACGTGCTGTCGGTGATCGCGTCGCCGGAGCTGGTGGACGGCTACGAGGCGGATGGCTGGACGGTGTTCGAGGACCCGACCCGGGCGGTGAACGCCATCGCCGCGATGGGCCGGCTTGGGGATGCGTTCGCCGCGGTGGACGCGTCGGCGCCGGCCAGCAGCGCGCCGGTGAGCCTGCCGGCCGGCACGCCTGACGAGGCAGGGGCCAAGCGCCTGCTGGCGGCGGCCGGGATCGCCAGCGCGCCGGAGCATGCCTGTGCGGATCCCGAGGCTGCGGTTGTAGCGGCTGAGGCGATCGGCTTCCCCGTCGTGCTGAAGATCCTTTCGCCCGACATCGTGCATAAGTCGGAGATCGGCGGCGTGCTGCTGGGTGTGGCCGACGCCGCCGCTGTGCGAGCCGGGTTCGCGACGTTGACAGCCCGCGCCGCGACCCACGCGCCGGAGGCCCGGCTGGAGGGCGTACTGGTGGCCAAGCAGCTGGAGGGCGGCGTGGAATGTATCCTCGGCATCCACCAGGACCCGGTGTTCGGCCCGGTGGCCATGGTGGGGCTAGGCGGAATCTTCGTGGAGATCCTGCACGATGTGGCGTTCCGCCGCTGCCCGTTCGGCCCGGACGTGGCGGAGGCGATGATCCGCGGCCTGCGTGGCGCGCCCCTGCTGCTTGGCGCGCGTGGCCGCCCCTCGGCAAACATCCCGGCGCTGGCGGCCATGCTCGCCGGGCTTTCCGTGTTCGCCGCCGCCGCGGGCCCGCGGTTGCGCGCGGTGGACCTGAACCCCGTGCTGGCGCTGCCGGACGGTGCTTATGCCCTGGATGCCGTGGTGGAGATCGATGGCTGACCTTGAAAACCTTCGCCTGATCCGCGACAGCGCGGCCGCGATCTTGCCGCGGGGCGACCTGCGCCGCATCCGCGCGCTGCGCTTTACCGAGCCGGGCTACGACCCGGCGGTGCTGCGGCAGATGGGCGAGATGGGTTGGATCGGCCTGCACGTGCCGGAGGCGGACGGCGGCACCGGGCTGGGCCTGGCCGAACTCTGCGTCGTCGCCGAGGAAGCGGGGGCGGCGCTCGCCCCCGAGCCGCTGATCGCCTGCGCCACCGCCGCCCTGTTGCAGCCGTCACCGGCGTTGCTGACGGGTGAGGCAGTGACCGTGCTGGCCTGGCAGGAGCGGCCGGATGCGCTGGGCGCCATACCGGAGACGGTGTTCGCGGATGGCAGGGTGACGGGCCGCAAATTGTTCGTGCCGGTCGCGGACCGCTTCATCGTGACGACCCGGACGGGTCTGGTGGTGGTTGCGCGGGATGCGGCAGGGCTGACGCTGGACGTGGTGCGCACGCAGGATGGCGGCAGCGTCACCAGCTCCGTCAAATACCCGTTCCCGGGGACGTCGG
>CAXSEK010000536.1:0-2291 GCA_964235625.1 uncultured Acetobacteraceae bacterium | reverse complement strand
CGCGGATGTCCGGGCGGGGTTGGGGGAACTCCGCGTGCAATTTGGTCAAGGCGTGGCAGGCGGGTGTCTTGTCGCGCAGCCCCGTCAAGGCAGCGGCGACGCCCAGCAGCGCGTCCGGTGCGCGCGGGCCGGTACGGTTGCGGTTGTACGCGTCGTAGTAGTCGGGCGCCGCCTGCTGGTAGTTGCGCTCGCCCATCTCGGCCTGCGCCAGAACGAACTGGGCATCCGGCGCGCGGGGGCTGCGCTTGCCGATTACTTCGCGGGCGGCGGCTTCGGCGGCGGGATAATCACGCCGGGCTAGGGCCGCGTTCGCCTCCTGCATCGCCAGTTCGGGGGTGCGTGGCACGGGGCCGGTGGGCGTTTGGGACGCACCCGAGAAGCCGCTGCCGTCACCCAGGCTGGAGGGGGGCGGGCTCATGGCCGGCGGCGGGGCCTGCGACGCGCGGGCGGCGGGGCCGCTGGTCTGCATGGCGAATTTCAGGTCGCCGATCTGCTTGTTGAAGTCCTCGGCCTGTCGCTGCTGCGTGTTGGTCAGCTGGTCCACCTGGCCACGCAGGCTGCGGACCTGGTCCTCCAGCGTGCTCACCCGGTCCAGCAGCTGCGCCGTCAGCCCGCCTTGGTCGCCACCGCCACCCCCGCGCTCCGGGCGATAGGACGGAGCGGGGCCGCCGCGCTGCTGCTGCAACGCCTGCATCTGCTGGCGCAGGTCCAGGATTTGGTTCTGCAGCGTGATCGCGTCCCGGCTGTCGATCTGGGCCAGAGCCTGTGGCGACAAGGCGGGCGCCGCCATCAGACATCCCACCAACACCACACTGGCAAACCGCATTGCTCGACTCCAACGACGCTCGTGCGGCGGGTTCTACGGTTGCGCGCGTGCGCCGGCAACGCCGCACGTTCCCCGTCGAGGAGGAACGTGCCGGACGGTCAGGCTCAGCGAACCGAGGTGATCGCGTTGCGGTTCTGCTGATAGGCACTCTCATCCGAGCCCAGCGCGGTCGGGCGGTCCTTGCCGTAGCTGATCGTGCTGATGCGCGAGGAGGCGATGCCGTGGGCCACGAGGTAGTCACGCGCGGCGTTGGCACGGCGCGCACCGAGGGCGATGTTGAACTCCTCGGTGCCGCGCTCGTCGCAGTTGCCGGCAAGCTGCACCGCGTCCTGCGGGTAGCGGCCGAGCCAGGCGGACTGGCGGTCGAGCGTGCCACGCGCGTCGCCGCTCAAGCTCGACTCGTTCAACGCGTAAAACACGCGGTCGCCGACATTGGCCACCAGATCCTCCTCGCTGCCGGGCACGGCACCGCCGGAGGTGCTCGCCAGGGCCCCGTTGCCGCCGGCCCCGGCCGTCGTGTCAGCCTGCTTGGCGCAGGCGGAGAGCAGGGCGAGGGTCGCGAGGAGGGCGAAGGTCTTGGTGTTCATTTGGTCTCGGTTCCTAGCTGGGGTGACGCCTCGATACGTGAGCGCGGTAACGGCCTACGCACAAGATCGTTCCGCCGGGCTGGCGAATGTTGCGTCCGGCAGGCCTCCCACGCAGGCCATCAGGCCAGCAGGGGAGACCAGGCCGGGTCGGACGCATCGGTCGGCGTGGTCACCGCGCGCTCGTTGAACCCTGTGATGTCGATCGACACCAGGCGGGAGGAGTAGCCGCTGCCGCGGCTGTCCCGGGCGGCGGATTCGCGGAAGAACATCAGCACGCGGCCGTTTGGGCAGAAGGTCGGGCCCTCCACGTCGAAACTTTCGGAGAGGATGCGCTCGCCCGAGCCGTCCGGGTGCATGACGCCGATGGCGAAGGAGGAGCCGAGCCGGGTGAAGGCGATCAGGTCGCCGCGCGGCGACCACACCGGCGTGGCGTAGCGGCCCGAGCCGAAAGAAATGCGTTTCGCCCCGCCACCGCCGGCGCCCGCGACGGAGAGCTGCTGCTCCCCGCCGCGGTCCGAGGTGAACACGATCTGCGAGCCGGCCGGGCTCTAGCACGGGCTGGTGGCGATGGCGCCCGAGTTGGTCAGGCGCTGCGACCCGCCGCCGCCGACCCCCACCGTCACGATGTCGGACCCGGCGCCGCGGGTGACGGACATGATGACGTGGCTACCGTCCGGCGCGAAGCGGGGGGCGAAGGTGATGCCCTCGAACTCACCCAACACGCGCTGCGCCCCGCTGCTCAGGTTGAAGGAATACACCCGGGGGCGGTTGTTGGCATAGGACATGAAGACAATTTCGTCGCGCGACGGGTGGAAGCGCGGGGTCAGCACCAGCCAGGAGCCGTCCGTGAGGTAGCGGTTGTTCTCGCTGTCCTGGTC
>CAXSEK010000535.1:0-2307 GCA_964235625.1 uncultured Acetobacteraceae bacterium | reverse complement strand
GTCGTGGGTGGCGCCAGCCTGTCGAGTGGATCGTCCTTGACCGGTGCCGCCATGGCGGTCGCCGGTGGGGCTGCAGGCGCCGTCGCCGGGGCGGTGGGAGCCGGCTCGATGGCCACCAACGCCCTCAAGCTCGCCTCCGCGCAGATGGGTGCGACTGAGGGCAATGCTGCCGGAGCAAGCGGCGGCGGAGCGCCGGAGCGGTCCATGATTAGCCGCGCCGCGGGCCTTACCGGCGCAACGGCGAAGAACCTTGCCACCGCGCCGATCCGCGACCTGGGACGCCGCCTGTCCGGCGCCCCCGGCACAAGCCACGGCATGGCGACCTGGCGCATGGGGGCCGACATGGCGAACCAGCGTCGGCTCCTGAACGACGACAAGAGCAAGCCCGCACCTGCGCCGGCTGCGTCCGTTTCTGCGGCCAGCGGCGACACCAACAGCATTAGCTAGAACGGAGAACGCATGAAGCGGCCGGCGAACACGCCTTCCCTCAACCCGAACGACCCGCACTCGGCCGTCTATCTGGCCGCACGGCGGGAGTGGAACGAGCGATACGGCTCGTACATCGCCGCTGCGCGCACATGGCGCCTGGTGGCCTTTGCGTCGCTCGGAGTGGCGGGGATCGCTGTCATCGGCAACGTCTGGCAGTCGTCGCAAAGCCGCGTGGTGCCCTATGTGGTCGAGGTCAACAAGCTCGGGGACGAGCTGCCGATCGAGCGCGCCGACCTGTCCGGGCCGCTTGATCCGCGCATCATCCGCGCGCAGCTCGCGCGGTTCATCACCGATGTCCGCAGCGTCTATATCGACGTGCAAGCCGAACGCGCGATCATCGGCGAGGCGTACGCGATGGTCGACAAGAACGGCCCCGCCTTCCCGTTCCTCAACGACTATTTCGCCGCACACAGCCCCTTCACCCGCGCCGCGGACGAGATGATCGCGGTGCATGTGGACTCTGTCATCCCCCTGCCCGGTGGCAACGCCTGGCGGGCCGAATGGCGCGAGGACACCACCAGCCGCGACGGCCGACCGGCATCCTCGAAGCAGTGGGAAGCCACCATCACGGTCAGCCACACGCCGCCGGTCACTGATGCCGACATCCGCGCCAACGCCACCGGCATGTTTGTCGAGTCCATGCCCTGGGGCGAAAGGCAGGTGGGACGGTGAACGCCATGAAGCACACACTCGGGGCCGCCCTGCTGGTCGCCCTCCCTTCCGTCGCCTCCGCGCAGCAGGTGCCGGCTATCCAGGCCGGCGCCAGCGCCTCGGCCTTCGCGGGCACCACAACAGCCCTGACTGACGAAGGTGGCGGCACACGCGGCACGCAGATGGCCTCGGCCGCGGTGCCGGCGACGATGCCCCCGCCGATCGCGCTGCTGTCGCCCTCCAGGGCGGTGCTGAACACCAAGGAGCGGCGGGCGCTATCCCTGTCGCAGCGGTGGAAGAACCGCAACGAGATGCCGCACGCGGGCGAGGACGGCTATGTGCGCTTCCTGTTCGGCGCGACGCTGCCCACGGTGGTCTGCGCGCCGCTCCAGATCTGCAATCTGACCCTGCAGCCCGGCGAGGTCGTGAACAGCGTCAACCTGGGCGATAGCGTGCGCTGGAAGGTCACGCCCGCCCTTTCGGGTAACGGCGGCACACAAACCACGCACCTCATCATCAAGCCGGTGGATGCCGGCCTCACGTCCTCGCTGGACGTGGAGACGGATCGCCGCACCTACGCCGTGAAGCTGGTCAGCACGGAGGCGCAGTGGATGCCCCTCGTGGCGTTCAACTATCCCGACGACGCGCAGGCGCAGTGGAAGGCGTATCAGCAGCAGGTGGCTTTCGGCAGCGCCGGCACGACGCTGCCCACGGGCGAGAACACCGCCAACCTGCAGTTCATGTGCGTGTCGCCGGCTGCCGGCGGCCCGAGCTGGGCGCCGACGCGCGCCTATACCGATGGGGCCAAGACCTACATCGAGTTCCCGGCCTCGATCGCCTACCAGGCCGCCCCGGCGCTGGTAACGCTGGCGAACGACGGCGGCCTGTTTTCCGGGCCGAGCCAGCAGTTCGTAAACTACCGCATGGCCGGCAGCCGCTACGTGGTCGACGCCATGCTGGACAAGGCGGCGCTCATCTCCGGTGTCGGTGGCGATCAGCAGCGCGTGGTGCTCACGCGCGGGAAGGACTGCAAGTGAACCGCATCCTCCGCCTCGCCCTTCCGGCGCTCGCCGCTTGCGGCCTGTCCGCCTGCGCCGAGGTCGGGCCGCGTACGTCCTACGTCGAGCCCTTGCCGCACGCCGGGGACGCGCAGGTGCTCGCCGGCAG
>CAXSEK010000534.1:0-2311 GCA_964235625.1 uncultured Acetobacteraceae bacterium | reverse complement strand
ATTTCGGACGCCCGCACTCCAGGGCACGGTGCGGCTTGGCACGCCTGACGACTACGCCCTCCGCTATCTGCCCGGCGTACTGCGCCGCTTCGCCCTGTCCCACCCGGCGGTGGACGTGGACGTGCTGTGCGCGCCGTCACACCAGGTCGTTCAGCACCTGCGTGATGGTGAACTAGACCTCTCGCTCTGTTCCGACGGGCACAAGCCGAAAGGCTGGGAGACCGTGCGGCTGTGGGAGGGCCCGCTGCGCTGGGTGACCTCCGCCCGGCACGCGCCGCACCGGATGGACCCGTTGCCGCTCGCTTTGGCGATGGAGAGCCATGGCTGCACCTGGCGGCGCCACGCGCTACGCGCGTTGGAGCAGGCCGGGCGGCGCCACCGGGTCGCGTATACCAGCGCCTCGCTGGCGGGCACGCATGCGCCGGTGATGGCCGGGCTTGCGGTGACGATCTCGAACGTGAGTTGGGTGCCGGAGGGCCTGCGGCTGCTGCCGCCAGGCGAGCTGCCGGCACTGCCGGTGTCGGAAATCCACCTCCTGAAGGCGCGCAACCCGGCGCAACCGGTCACGGACATGCTGGCCGCCCACATCGCCGCAACGTTCGAGGAGGAGATGCGGCGGCCGAACGAGGCGGCTTGAAAAGGCTTGGGGCTTTGCCCCAACCCCCACTGGCGGACGGTCGTCCTCTGGACACCTATCGCTCGCTGCGCGGGTCGAACGCGTGCTGCAGCCCATCGCCCAGGAAGTTTACCGCGATTACGGTGAGGAAGATCAGCAGCCCCGGGTAGATCGCGATCGCCGGGTCCGTCGTGACCATGTCCTGCGCATTGTTCAGCATGTTGCCCCAGGACGGGGTGGGCGCCACGATGCCGAAGCCCAGGAAGCTCAGCACACTCTCGAACAGGATCACGCGGCCCACCGTCAGCGTCACGGCCACGATCAACGGGGTGGCCACGTTCGGCAAGATGTGGCTGGCCATCACGTAGGCCGCCCCGCCGCCGCTCGCCCGAGCGGAGCGCACGTAGTCGCGGTCCCGCAGGGCCAAGGTGGCGGCGCGGGTCAGCCGGGCGATCCCCGTCCAGTCCACCAAGGCGATGATCACGACCACGCGCCAGAACCCGGCGGCGCCCGAATGTGCGAACTCGGCAGAGAAGCCCAGCTTGGTCAGATCGAGCGCCGCCAGCACGATCAGCAGCGGCAGCAGCGGCAGCGCGATCATCCCGTCGGTGAAGCGCATCAGCACACCATCCAGCCGCCCGCCGATATAGCCGGCCACGACACCGATCAGCAGGCCGAACAGACTGCCGAACACCGTCGACAGCACGCCCACCAGCAGGGAGACCTGCCCGCCCAGCATCAACCGCACCAGCTCGTCCCGCCCGGCATCGTCGGTGCCCAGCGGATGCTCCATGGACGGCGGGCCATACTGGGCGAACAGGTCCGTCTGATAGGGGTCCACGCCGAGCCACCGCGCCGTTGGCCAGGCAGCCAAAGCGAACACCAGCAGCGCGAACAGGATACCTAGGCTCGCCATCCCCGTGCGGTGCTTGCGGAACCGGCGCCAGCGCAGCCGCCACGGCGAGACGGCACGCTCCGTGGTGGCGCTCACAACTTGATCCGCGGGTCGAGCCAGCCGTAGGCGAGGTCGGCGGCCAGGTTGCTGAGCAGGGTGACCAGCGTCGCGAACAGCAGGCCGGTGAGGGCGAGGTTGAAGTCGTTACCGAGGATCGCGTCGTAGATCATCTTGCCCATGCCGGGTGCGGCGAACATCGTCTCGGTGACCAGGGCGCCGCTGAACAGGGTACCGAAGCTCAGCGCCATGACGGTTACCACGGGGATCATCGCGTTGCGCACGGCGTGCAGCATGACGATGCGGCCCTCCCCCGCGCCCTTCGCCCGGGCGGTGCGGATATGGTCCATCCGCATCGTCTCGATCATGGCGGCGCGGACGAAGCGGGTGAACTGGCCGATATTGGCCAAGGCGAGCGTGCCGACGGGCATGACGAGGTGGCGCAGCACGTCGCGCGCACTGCCGTCGCCCACGGTGCTGAGCCCGCTGGCCGGAAGCCAGTGCAGCTGCACCGCAAACACCAGGATCATCACCAGCGCCAGCCAGAACACCGGCACCGAGATGCCGGCGAAGGCGAACAGGCCGATCGCGTTGTCGAGCCAGCCGTTCGGGCGCAACGCGGCGATGACGCCCAGCGCAGTGGAGAGCAGCACGCTGAGCACGAAGCTGGTGACCAGCAGCTTGCAGGTCTGCCATAGCGCGGGCATGACGACTTCGAGCACCGGCTGGCTGTGCACGCGGGA
>CAXSEK010000533.1:0-2311 GCA_964235625.1 uncultured Acetobacteraceae bacterium | reverse complement strand
CGCCGCGGATCGCGCCGCTGCTGGCCACCATCGGCATCAGCCTGGTGCTGGACCAGTTGCTGCAGATCCTGTTCACCCCGGACCCGCGCGCCCTGCCCTCGCCGCTGCCGACCTGGCGCATCGCCGTCGGCGGCGGCACAATCGGCGCACTGGACCTGCTGATCGCCGCCACCGGGATCGTCAGCGCTGCCGTGCTGTACGGGTTCCTGCGCTTCACCAAGCTCGGCTGGGCCGTGCGGGCCACCGCGCAGGACAGGGACGCCGCACGGCAGATGGGCGTGGACACGGACGCGGTGAACCGAACGGTGTTCGCCATCGCCTCGGCGCTCGGCGGGTTGTCCGGCCTGCTGGTCGGCATGTATTTCAATCACATCGACCCGGCGATGAGCTTCCAGGCCACGCTGAAGGGCGTGGTGGCGCAGGTGATCGGCGGCATGGGCAACGTGCCGGGTGCGATCGCCGGGTCGCTGCTGCTGGGGCTGACGGAGAGCTACGGCGTGGCGCTGTTCGGCTCGTCCTACCGCAACCTGTTCTCCTTCGTGCTGCTGCTGCTGATCCTGGTGCTGCGGCCGAACGGGTTGTTCGCCAGCAGCCGCGCGACGCCGCCGGAGCCGTTGACCGGCACCTTCGTGGCACCCAGCCGCTCGGTGCGGGTGCCAGGCTGGGCCGTGTTCGCCGCCGTGGCGGTGGCCGCGTTGCTGCCGCTGCTGCCGGGTATCCCCTACATGCTGCAGGTGCTGACCAACGCCTGGCTGGCGGCGATGCTAGCGATCAGCCTGACGCTGGTGGCGGGCACGCTGGGCCAGGTCTCGCTCGGCCACGCGGCGCTGCTGCTGATCGGGGCGTATGCGTCGGCGCTGCTGGCGTTGGACAGCGGCTGGCCGGTCTGGGCCAGCGTGCCGGCGGCGGGCGTGCTGACGGCACTGATCGGCACTGCGCTGGTAGCGCCCGCCTTCCGCCTGCGCTCGCATTACGTCTCGATCGCGACACTCGGCATCGGCGAGATCGTGGGCCTGGTGATCCTGAATTGGGAAAGCCTGACGCGTGGGCCGATGGGGGTAACGAACATCCCGCCGCTCGCCATCGGCGCATTGGACCTGGACAGCCCGCAGGCCGGCTATTGGACTTGCCTCGTCGTGCTGGTGGGGCTGGCGCTGCTACAATCGCGCCTGCTCCGCTCGCATCTGGGCCGCACCTTCCGCGCGATCCGCGACGACGATGTGGCGGCGCGCGCCTACGGGGTGAGCCTGGACCGCTACAAGGGCATCGGCTTCGCGTTCGCCGGGTTCGGCGCCGGGGTGAGCGGGGCGATCGCGGCGCACCAATATTCGTACATCAACAACGAGACGTTCACCTCGACCGTCTCGATCTCGGCGCTGACCATGGTGATCCTCGGCGGCATGGGCAACGTGCTCGGCGCGATCCTGGGCGCGGTGGCGCTGACGGCGCTGCCCGAGCTGTTCCGCGGCACGGCGGAATACCGGATGCTGATCTACGGCGCCGTGCTGCTGCTGCTGATCCGGTTCCGGCCACAGGGCGTGTTGGGCACGGTTTGACCCGCACACCGTCATGCCAGGCCTTGTGCCTGGTATCCACGCCGTCCAGCCGCCGCCGGCCTAGCGCCGTTGGCACATTCGCCGGACACGCCGGCGGCTTGTGTGTGCCCAACGCCGTGGATGCCAGGGTCAAGCCTTGGCATGACGGTGTCTAGGGATGCCGCTCCTTCAAGCCCAAGGCATTACCCGCAGCTTCGGTGGCGTGCACGCCGTCGCAGGCGTGGACCTGAGCCTGAACGACGGCGAGTTCGTCTCCATCATCGGCCCGAACGGCGCGGGAAAGACCACGCTGTTCAACCTGCTCAGCGGGCACGATACGCCGGATGGCGGCACGATCCGGTTCGCCGGCACCGCCATCACCGCCTGGCCACCCGAGCGCATCGCCGCCCTCGGCCTCGCCCGCACGTTCCAGCACGGCCGGGTGTTCGGCAACCTCTCGGTGCGGGACAACGTGCTGATGGGCGCCCACCACCGCCTGCGCGCTGCCAAGCCGCGCGTGCCCGGCCTCGGCGCCCTGGCCGAACTGCTGGTCGCCCTGCTCCGCCCCCCCGCCGTCACCGCCGAGGAGCGCGCGCTGAACGCGGACGTCGACCGCATCACCGCACTGTTCGGCGACCGCCTCACCCCGCGGCTGGACCAGCCGGCCTATAGCCTGTCCTACGCCAACCGCCGCCGAGTGGAGATCGCGCGCGCGCTGGCCCTGCATCCGCGCCTGCTGCTGCTGGACGAGCCGACCGCCGGCATGAACGAGAGCG
>CAXSEK010000532.1:0-2311 GCA_964235625.1 uncultured Acetobacteraceae bacterium | reverse complement strand
CGCGTGTGGGTGTGGGCAGGCAGTTGCGCTCGCACGAGCGCTTCGAGACGGCCTTCGTGCCGATCATCACCGACGTCACCCCAGTGTCGCCCAGGGCGGCCGCACCGGTATCGGCCGTGATCGAGGTCAAGCTGGCGGGCGCGGTGGTGCGTGTGGTGTCCGGCACGGACGGCGCGCTGCTAACGTCGGTGCTGCGGGCAGTGCGCGCCTCGGCGCTGGAGGCATGATCACCATCCCGGCCGGGGTGCGGGTTCTGCTGGCGACGCGGCCTGTCGATTTCCGCAAGGGCGCGCATGGGCTGGCGGCGCTGGCGGCCGAGGTGCTGGCCGAGGACCCGTTCTCGGGCGTGGTGATCGTCTACCGCGCCAGGCGGGCAGACCGGATCAAGCTCCTCGTCTGGGATGGCAGTGGCCTGGTGCTGGTGTGGAAGCAGCTGCAGCAGGGTGCGTTTCATTGGCCGCCGATCGTGGACGGCGTGATGCGGCTGTCGCCGGTGGCGTTTGCTGCCCTGTTCGACGGTCTCGACTGGACGCGGGTGCAGGGCGGACGGAGGATTCCCACGCCGACGGCGGCCGCATAGACTCTGCGCCGTGATGCGCGCGTCCGACCCGATGCCAACCCTGCCCAAAGGAGCTGCCGCGTTGCGTGCGCTCCTGCTGGCGACGCTGGCGGAGCGCGACAGCGCCATCGCCGAACGCGACAGCACGGCGGCCGAGCGTGATGCGGTCACGGCGGAGCGCGACGCCCTGCTGGCCCACAACGAGCGTCTGCATCACCTGCTGCTGAAGCTCAGGCGCATGCAGTTCGGCGCCCGGTCCGAGCGCCTGCCCGAGGATCAGCTGCAGCTCGGCCTGGAGGATCTCGAGGGCGCCATCGCCGAGAGTGAGGCGCGCGAGGAGAGGCGCGATCCCGAGCTGCACCGCGACAAGGTGGCCAGACGCCGGGCGAGCCGCGGCGCATTGCCCGCGCACCTGCCGCGCACCGAGGTGACGCTGGCGCCCGAGGACACGGCATGTCCGTGCTGCCGGGCGGCGATGGTGGTGATCGGGACGGACAGCGCCGAGCGGCTGGACGTGGTGCCGGCGCAGTTCCGGGTGCTGGTGACGCATCGGCCGAAGCTCGCCTGCCGGTCCTGCGAGGGCGTGGTGGTGCAGGCCCCCGCGCTGCCGCGGCTGATCGAGGGCGGCCTGCCCACGGAGGCGCTGGTGGCGCACGTGCTGGTCAGCCGCTACGCCGATCACCTGCCGCTGTATCGCCAGGCGCAGATCATGGGCCGCCAGGGCGTGCTCGTGGACCGGGCCACGCTGGCGTTCTGGGTGGGTTATGCCGCCGCCGAGGTCGCTCCGGTGGTGGCGAGGCTGCGCGAGAGGGTGCTGGGCTCGGCCCGGGTGTTCGCCGACGAGACCGTGGTGCCGGTGCTGGACCCGGGACGGGGCCGCACGAAGCAGGGCTACTTCTGGACGGTGGCGCGCGACGACCGGCCCTGGGGCGGGGCGGACCCGCCCGCGGTGGTCTACAGCTACGCGCCGGGCCGCGGCCATGAGCATGCCCATGCCCTGCTGGGCGGCTACCGCGGCCTCCTGCAGTGCGACGGCTACGGAGCCTACAAGGCGCTGGCCAAGGCCCCGCCCGGCGCTGACGGCACGGCGGTGACGCTGGTGTTCTGCTGGAGCCACGTGCGCCGGGGCTTCTACGACCTGGCCAAGGGCAAGGCGGCACCGATCGCCACGGAGGCGCTGGTGCGCATCGCGGCGCTCTACCGGATCGAGGCGGAGATCCGCGGCAGGGATGCGCAGCATCGGCGCAACGTGCGCCAGGCCCGGAGCCGGACCCTGGTGGCGGAGCTACGTGCCTGGTTCGAGGCGCAGCTGGCCAGGCTGCCCGCCCGGGGTCCGACGGCCGAGGCAATCCGCTACGCGCTGAACCACTGGGACGGGCTGGAGCGGTTCCTCGAGGATGGCCGGATCGAGATGGACAGCAACAGCATCGAGCGCGCGATGCGTCCGATCACGCTGTCGCGCAAGAACGCCCTGTTTGCCGGATCCGACGAGGGTGGCGAGCGATGGGCGGCGATCGCCTCGCTGGTCGAGACCTGCAAGCTCAACGGGGTCAATCCGCTGACCTACCTGACCGACCTGCTCACACGCCTCGTCAACGGTTGGTCGCAGGCACGCATCGACGAACTCATGCCCTGGCACTGGACGCCAAAGCCGGTCTGAGCAGCGCTGCTGTCACGTCAGCAAGGGCCTCGGAACAACGCTTACCATCCACCCGCCGCCGATTGTCGCCCCGCCCAGGCGACGCGGACGGC
>CAXSEK010000531.1:0-2314 GCA_964235625.1 uncultured Acetobacteraceae bacterium | reverse complement strand
GTCGTGCTGGGCGGCATGGGCAGTTTCCCCGGCGCGGTGCTGGGTGGCCTGCTGATCGGGGTCACGGAATCGGTGGGCGGCCTGTACCTGGGTGAGAGTTTGGGGCCGATCTGCGTGCCGGTCGTGTTCGTCGCGGTGTTGCTGCTGCGGCCGACCGGGCTGTTCGGCGCCAAGGCGTGAGGGCTGCTATCGGGGTGGTGTTGGCCATCGTGGCCCTGGTGCCGTTCGCCCTGCACTCGCAGTTCCTGGTCGACATCGCGATGTTGACGGCGATCTCGGCGGCATTGGGCCAGGCCTGGAATCTGGTGGGCGGCTTCGGCGGATTGACCAGCTTCGGCCATGTGGCGTTCTTCGGCTTCGGCGCGTATGGCGCGGCCATCCTGCAAACCCGCTATGGCGTGAACCCTTGGCTGGGCCTGCCGCTGGGGGCGCTGCTGGGCGGCATGGTGGGCGCGGCGATGGGCTGGGCGTCGTTCCGCGCCGGTTTGCGCGGCAGCTATTTCGCCTTGGCGACGCTTGCCATGGCCGAGGCATTCCGCATCCTGGCCAACAGCATCGATTACACCCATGCCGGGATCGGCCTGCTTGTGCCGGTGCATATCGGCCTGGTGAATTTCCAGTTCGCTGACCGGCGGCTATCCTACGGCCTGGCCCTGCTGTTGATGCTGGCAACGCTGGCGGTGGCGCAATGGCTGACGCGCAGCCGGTTCGGCGCGCAACTGATCGCAGTGCGGGAAAACGAGGACGCAGCGCGAGCGCTGGGCGTGAAGGTGTTGCGGACGAAGGTACTCGCCCTGGCGCTTTCCGGCAGCCTGACCGCGGTGGGCGGCGTGCTGTATACCCAGACCTACCTGTACATCGATCCCAATGTCGCTTTCGGGTCCGAGCGGAGCGTGGAGATGCTGCTCGTCGCCATGATCGGCGGCGCTGGCACCGTGCTGGGCCCGGTGTTGGGCGCAATCGCACTCCACTTGGTCGCCGACACCACGCGCATCTGGATCGACGTGCCCGGCTTCGCACCCATGCTGTACGGCCTGGTGCTGCTGGCGATCATCGCCTTCCTGCCCGGCGGCATCGCGAGGCTGCGCTCTGCTTGAGGTGCGCGACCTGTCGGTCCGGTTCGGCGGCCTGCACGCCGTGCGGTCGGTGTCGTTCCGTGTGCCAGCCGGCTCCATCACGGCGTTGCTGGGCCCGAACGGCGCGGGGAAGACCACGACCTTCGCAATGATCGCCGGCTTCGTGAAGCCCACCGGCGGCAGCGTCCATTTCGAGGGCGCCGACATCACTGGCTGGGCGGCGGAGCGGATCGCCGCACTGGGCATGGTGCGAACCTTCCAGGTGACGCAGCCCTTCGCCGGGCTGTCGGTGGCGCACAACATCCGCGTCGGCGCGTTCCTGCGCCATCGCGGGGCCGCGGAGGCGGAGGAGCGGGCGCGGGAGATCGGCACGCGGCTTGGCCTGGGTGGGATGCTGGACCGGCCGGCCGCTGCGCTGACCGTGGCGGGGCGCAAGCGGCTGGAGGTGGCACGGGCGCTCGCGACGGAGCCGCGGCTGTTGCTGCTGGACGAGGTGATGGCCGGGCTGAACCCTTCCGAGATCAACGAGATCGTGGCGTTGGTCCGCGACGTGCGGGCGAGCGGTGTCACCATCCTGCTGATCGAGCATATCATGCAGGCCGTGGCGGCACTGGCGGACGAGGCGCACGTGTTGGCGCAAGGTGCGCTGATCGCATCCGGCTCGCCACAGGCGATCGCATCTGACCCGAAGGTGATCGAGGCGTATCTCGGCCACGGTGCGGCCGAGAGGATGGCCCATACCTTTTGATGTCAATGCTTCTTGATGCGAGAGACTTGGTAGCAGGCTACGGCGCGTTCCAGATCTTGCACGGCATGAGCCTGCAGGTGGCGCCCGGTGAGATCGTGGCGCTGCTGGGCGCCAACGGGGCGGGCAAGACGACGCTGAACCGCACGCTGTCGGGCCTGTTGCGGGCGCGTTCCGGCCGCGTGACGTTCGACGGCCGAGACATCACCGGGGCCGACCCGGCGGATATCGTGGCTGCCGGGCTGATCCACGTGCCGGAGGGCCGCAAGATCTTTCCGACCCTGTCAGTGCGGGAGAACTTGCAGCTCGGGTCGTATCGGCGCGGCCGGGCGGCGCGGGCGGGCAGCCTGGACTACGTGCTGGAGACGTTCCCCCGGCTGCGCGAGCGTCTGGCCCAGCGCGTAGGGCTGATGAGCGGCGGCGAGCAGCAGATGGTGGCGATCGGCCGCGGGTTGATGAGCCAGCCCAAGCTGCTGATCCTGGACGAACCGTC
>CAXSEK010000530.1:0-2317 GCA_964235625.1 uncultured Acetobacteraceae bacterium | reverse complement strand
CGCAAGAAGCGCATTGCCGCCGGGTCGGGTGCCACGGTGCAGGACGTGAACAAGCTGCTGAAGCAGTTCGACGACATGTCCACGATGATGAAGAAGATGCGCAAGCTTGGGCAGAAGGGGCTGATGCGCCACGGCCTCGGCGCGATCATGCCCAAGGGCATGGGCGGCCAGCAGCGCCGACCCTATTAACGAGAAGACAAGGACAGATTTATGGGACTCAAGATTCGCCTAGCCCGCGCGGGCGCCAAGAAGCGGCCGTACTACCATATCGTGGTCGCCGACAGCCGCTCGCCGCGCGATGGCCGCTTTATCGAGAAGCTCGGCAGCTACAACCCGATGCTGCCGGCCGATCACGCCGAGCGCATCCGGCTACAGGACGAGCGCATCACCCACTGGCTGAGCGAGGGCGCACTGCCGACCGACCGCGTCGCCAAGTTTCTCGGCCGTGCCGGCCTGGCCCCGATGCCCGTATTCCGCGAGCAGCCCGTGCAGTCCGCGCCGAAGAAGAAGGCGCAGGAGCGGGCCAAGGCAGCTGCCGGCGCCTGATGCCGAAGCAGCGCATCCTGCTGGGCGTGGTGGGCCGGCCGCATGGCGTGCGGGGGCTGCTGCACGTGCACAGCTATACGGCGACCCCGGCCGACCTCGCCGCCTACGGTGCGCTGACCGACGAGTCCGGCCGCAACTGGACGCTGGCGTGGCGTGGCGACGGCGTCGCCGAGCTGCGGGATGAGGCCGGCAAGCCGGTAGCCGACCGCACGGCGGCCGAGCGGCTGGTGAACACCAAACTCTATATCGAGCGCGACCGTCTTCCAGAACCCGACCTGGAGGAGTTCTACCTTGCCGACCTGATCGGGCTCGCCGCGGTAGCGCCGGACGGTGCGTCGCTCGGCCGGGTAGACGCCGTGCACGACTACGGCGCCGGCGCCAGCCTGGAGATCGGCACCTTGCTGATCCCCTTCACCCGCGCCTGCGTGCCCGAGGTCGATACCGCTGTCGGCCGTATCGTCGTGGTGCCGCCGGAGGAGATCATCGCCGCCTCTTCTCCTCCTCGCCTTGAGGGAGGGGGCCGGGGGGAGGAGTCACGCGCACACGAGGTCAGCCAATGACCTGGCGCGCCACCATCCTCACCCTATTCCCCGAAATGTTCCCCGGCCCCCTCGCCACCGCCCTCGCCGGCAAGGCACTCGCTAACGGCATCTGGTCGCTCGAGACCCGCAACATCCGCGACGCCGGCCGTGGCCGACACCGCAGCGTGGACGACACCCCGTTCGGCGGCGGCGCTGGCATGGTATTGCGACCCGACGTGGTGGACACCGCCATCGAACAGGCTGCCGACGGCCGCCCACTGCTCTACCTCACCCCTCGCGGCCGTCCCTTCCGCCAGGCCGATGCCACCCGCCTGGCCGCCGCGGAAGGGGCCATCCTGCTCTGCGGCCGCTACGAGGGCATTGACCAACGCGTCATCGACGCCCGCGGCGCGGAGGAGATCAGCATCGGCGACTACGTCCTTTCAGGCGGAGAGCTGGCCGCCATGGTGGCTCTTGACGCTACGATCCGGCTGCTGCCCGGCGTGATGGGCGCCGCCGAGAGCGCCGTCGAGGAGAGTTTCAGCACCAACCTGCTCGAGTATCCGCACTACACCCGCCCCGCCGACTGGCACGGTCACGCTGTACCCGGCGTGCTGCTCAGCGGCGACCACGCCGCCATCGCCCGCTGGCGCCAAGCCCAGGCGATCGAGACGACACGCGCCCGCAGGCCCGATCTGCTGTCGCATCCCGTTGCATCCGCCGCCATCGCTCCGTAACTCAGACTTCAGAAGGACTTACAATGAACCTCATCCAGGAATACGAGGCAGGCGAGATCGCCCGCCTGACCGCCGCCCGCGCGGTCCCCGAGTTCGCCCCCGGCGACACGCTCCGCGTCTGGGTTAACATCAAGGAAGGCGAGCGCTCCCGCGTGCAGGCGTTCGAGGGCGTTTGCATCGCCCGCTCCAACAAGGGCCTGAACAGCAACTTCACCGTGCGCAAAATCAGCTACGGCGAGGGTGTCGAGCGTGTGTTCCCGCTCTACGCACCCACCATCGCCTCGATCGACGTGGTGCGCCGCGGTGATGTGCGCCGGGCCAAGCTGTATTATCTGCGTGGCCGCCGCGGCAAGTCGGCCCGGATCGCGGAGAAGGCGCGCGATACGCGCGTTACCGAGACTGCTGCCGCCGAATAAGTACGGCCAGGGCTTTGCCCTGGACCCGGAAGGGGACAGTCGTCGCCTTCACTCCTGATCAACAGGTGTCCAGAGGACGACGGTCTTCTGGTGGGGT
>CAXSEK010000529.1:0-2340 GCA_964235625.1 uncultured Acetobacteraceae bacterium | reverse complement strand
TCTCCATCGTCAGCCCGAAGGCGCAGACCACCCGGTTCCGCGTGCTCGGCATCCTGATGCGCGGCGAGACGCAGATGCTGCTTGTGGATACGCCGGGCATCTTCGCACCGAAGCGCAAGCTGGACCGCGCCATGGTCAACGCCGCCTGGACCGGTGCCGAGGAGGCGGACATCACCCTGCTACTGGTCGATGCCAAGGCCGGCGCGCGCGACGCCGTGCGAAGCATCGCGACCCGGCTGGCGCAGCGCGGCGGGCGAACCTGGCTCGTGCTCAACAAGGTGGACCTGGTGCCGCCATCGGCCCTGCTGCCGCTGATCGGCACGCTGAACGACCTCGCCGTGTTCGAGGAGACGTTCATGGTCAGCGCCAGCACCGGCGACGGGCTGGACGTGCTGCTGGACCGCCTGGCCGAGTCGATGCCCGCCGGGCCGTACTTGTATCCGCCGGACGACCTGACGGATTTGCCGGACCGCCTGCTGGCCGCGGAGATCGTGCGCGAACAGATCTTCCTGCAAACCCACGAGGAGGTGCCCTACGCCGCGACGGTCGAGACGGAGAGCTTCGTCGAGCGGCCGGACGGCTCGGTGCGGATCGATGCGACCATCTACGTCGCCCGCGCGGGCCACAAGGCCATCCTGATCGGCGGCGGCGGGTCCCGTATCCGCGAGATCGGCGCCCGCGCCCGCCAGCAACTCGGCGGCTTGCTGGAGCGGCCGGTGCACCTGTTCCTGAACGTGAAGGAACGCGCCGGCTGGGACGAGGAGGGCGCGCGGCTGCGGGCGATCGGGTTGGAGGACCCTGGCTGATCTCAGCGGCGTCGGAACACCACTATCGTGTTGTTGGCCGGCATCGCTTCCACCGCCGGCGCCGTGAACCGGTCGGCGGCAAGGTCCGCGACCTCCTCAAGCACGCGAAGGCCCCAGGCCGGGTTCCGCGCGCGCAAATCGGCGTCGAAGCTGGCGTTGCCGGGCTCCATCGCCTGCCCGGCGCGGCGGAACGGGCCATACAGGATCAGCGGACCGCCCGGAGGCAGGATGGCAGCGGCCCCGGCGATCAGCCCCTCGGTCGCAGCCGGCGGGGCGATGTGGATCATGTTGATGCACAGCACGGCGTCCGCCCGCACCAGCGGCCACGGTTTCGCGGTCACGTCCAGCTTCAAGGCCGGCCTCACGTTCGGTAAACCCTCTGCCCACGAATCGATGCTGGCGCGCCGGTCCGCATCGGGGTCGGACGGCTGCCATTGCATGTCCGGCAGGGCGCCGGCGAAGAACACGGCGTGTTCGCCCGTGCCACTTGCCACTTCCAGCACCATACCCTGCACCGGCAACACACGCCGCAACACTTGCAGGATCGGCTCGCGGTTGCGCACTGCGGACGGGGCTGTCAGGCGTTGGTCGGTCGAGATAGTGCGGCCCCTACTTGCTGCCGGCGCCGGTGGTCATGCAGGTCGCCATGGCGGTGATCGCATCCTTGGACCCGTCCAGCTTCTCCTCGTAATCGATGCCGCCATAGCTGACCGTCAGCTTGGCCGCCGCCATGAACGTCGCCACATCGGCATCGGGGACCGGGATGAACATCGAATCGGACCCCTTCGCCTGCCCCTGCACCGTGGTCGGGACAGCCTCATCGAAATGGTATTTCACCTGGTATTTCTGATCCGGGGTGAGGCCGGATTTTGGTTCCGAGATGATGATCAGCGTCACGTCCTTGGTCGCTGCCAACCCGATCATGCTGCCGTCGTTGAACGTGTTGATTGCCGTGCAGCCCTGGAACTCGCCCTTCTCATGCGCATCCGTGACTTTCCAGCCGCCCACGTCGATCGTCTCGTTTGGCGCCTGCGCCGAAGCTATGCCGGCTGTTCCGAGCATCGACGCCGCAACGAGAACCAGTCTTGAACCCAGCATGTCGCTCCTTCGCCACGCCCGGTGGCTTGCGGATGATAGCGGCCGGCCCCATCGAAGCAGGCAGCCGTGACGATATTCTTAACCGCAGACACGCATTTCGGCCATGGTGGCGCACTCGGTTTGTACCGGCGGCCATTCCCCTCCGTTGCGGCCATGGACGCCGCGATGATCGCCGCGTGGCAGGCAGTCGTCGGCCCGGAGGACGAGGTGTGGCACCTGGGCGATTTTGCGGTCGGCCGCCAGGTGGATGCCGCGGGACTGCTCGCAGCTTTGCCTGGGCGCAAGCATTTGGTCACCGGCAATAACGACCTCGACTCGATAACCACCCAGCCCGGCTGGGCCAGCGTTCAGCCCTATGCCGAACTCGTCCTGGATGGCATCCGCCTCGTGCTGTGCCATTATGCGTTTCGCACCTGGCGGGACATGGGGCGGGGCG
>CAXSEK010000528.1:0-2345 GCA_964235625.1 uncultured Acetobacteraceae bacterium | reverse complement strand
AGGGCGTGGCGGGCTTGGTGCAGCTCGTCGGCAGCCTGGGGATCGGCGTCCTCCAGGCCTGCGAAGGCCTCTCGCACCTGCGACATGCGTCCGCCGATGCGCGCGAGAGCGTCCAGGATCAGCGTGACCTGGTCGCGGTTGGCATCGAGATGGGCGCGGCCCGCTTCGGTGATGGAGTAGAGCTTTCGGTTGCCGTCCGGTGCGACCGCGGCGTGGCCAATCTCCTCCAGGTAGGTGAGGGCCGGGTAGATCATGCCGGGGCTGGGCACGTAGAAGCCGCCCGAACGCTCCTCGAGCCTGCGGATGAGCTCGTAGCCATGCGCCGGTTGTTCGGCGAGCAGGGCCAGCACCACGAGCTGCAGGTCGGCTGATCCGATCCTGCGACCGCCTGGAACGCCGTCGCCGCCCATGAAGCCGCGGCCGCGACCGCCGCCTGGGCCGTGACCAAAGCCACCTCGCCCTCGTCCGCCGCCGATCGCGCGCAGCAGGTGGCGGAGGTGGTCACGCGAGAAATCTATGTTGTAGGTCATATCTTACGATATGTCTTTGAAGGCATTCTCGTCAAGCGCCCTGGGGCGCCCTCGCCTTGACGGCTGTCGAGATCACCTTTTGAACTACCTGCTTGAACTTGAATGTATCGCCGACAAGCGGTGTCTCTGTCGGGGAAGAGGCGGGCTCGTCCTTGGTTCAACGCGTCGCGACAATGAACAACCTGGGGAACGGCAGCAGCACAGTGCTGTCGGGCAAAGGTGGATAGGCCCAGGCAATGCCTGCTCGATACAGCTGGAGAAAGAAGGCTTGTTCGGCTTCGTCGAGCGGCGCGAGGAAAGGTCGCAGGCCGCTCCCCGCAAGCCACGCCACGACAGCATCGGCTCCGCTGCTGAGCGGGTGGTGGTAGGTCGTGCGCCATACGTCGACCCGGCTTCAGCACCCCTTGAGCATTGCATGATACCAGGCCGCACTCGCCACCGCGGTGCGTCTCTTGCCTGCCGTCGCCAGCTTGCCCGCCCAGGGACCGGCTGCCGCCACCTCGCGCATCAATCGGTGTGACAGCTCGTCGAGGTTGTCGGGCATCTGAACGGCAAGGCTTCCACTCGGCGCCAGCTTGCCCACTAGGCGTGGCAGCAGGACGGCGTGGTCGGGCGCCCAATGCAGCGCCGCGTTCGACAGGATGACGTCAAACGGTCCCGCGTCATCCCAGGAGACGAGGTCCACGACCATGAACCCGACCTCAGGGAGCGGGATGCAGCCCACGGCCACAGGGGCCAAGGCACGGACGGCGGCTCCGCCGTCCGTGCCGCCCGCGGTGGCTCGCCCACTGGAGGTGGACCGCCGGCGACAAAGTGCCGGCGCGGCAGGGTGCAGCCCCACGGCGGGGGCAGGCGTGGATCGCCACGTCTGCCTGGATCGCCCGGGCGGGGCCGGCCGCGCGGGCCTCGCCCCAGTCTGCAAGGTCCACGAGCTTCACGCTTGCAAAAGAATACTGCCGAACGTATTAAAACGTAATGGGTCGTTCTTCGTTCCGAGACAGGATCGTTGCCTCCGGCATGCAGGCCGTGCATGAGCGGGGCTTTGCCACCACGGGCCTGCGCGAGATAACGGCCGCGGCCGGCGTCGCGCAGGGCTCGTTCACCAACCACTTCTCGTCCAAGGACGAGTTCGGCGTCGTGATCCTCGACCACTACTTCGGCCGGATCCGCACGGTGATCGCGGAGACGCTCGAGGACACCGGCCGGACGCCGATCGGGAGGCTGCAAGCCTACTTCGACGCCATCGCCGACCTCTTCGCCACGTCTGGCTGGCGGTTTGGATGCCTGGCCGGGAACATGGGCCTGGAAGCCGCCGAGCACAGCGAGGCGATCCGGCACAAGCTGAGGGAGATCTTCGCCGAGTGGGCGCCGCCCTTCGCTGAGGCAATACGGCAGGCCCAGGCGGCCGGCGACGCTGCGCCCGACCTTGACGCCGACGAGGCGGGCATGGCCCTGCTGGAGGCCTGGCACGGGGCGATGCTGCGGATGAAGGTCGAACGGTCCTGCGCGCCGCTGGACCGTTTCAGGCGGCTGATCCTCCCCGCCGTGCTGGGCGCGCCGGCGCCATGATCCTGGAGCGCGCGTGCGTCCACGACGCATCGCTGCAGGCATCCCGGGCCTGCCGCCGCCCGGCTGGGCGGAAGCCCGCAGGCGCGCTTGCCTGCGGCGCGACGCCGCCCCGGGTCCGCTCGCCCCGGTCCTCGCGCCGGGCCGGCCGCCAGTGCCAGGACCCGTCCTGTCGCATGACGTGAGGAGCCGCAGATGGTCGAGCGTCGGATGAGGTACGTCCAGGTCCTCGGATCCCGGATGGCCTAC
>CAXSEK010000527.1:0-2346 GCA_964235625.1 uncultured Acetobacteraceae bacterium | reverse complement strand
GCGGGGGAGGCGGGGGTGGCTGTGGCGGCGTGGGCTTCGGCGGCTCCGGCGTGGGCGGCTCGGGTGAGGGCGTGGCGGCGGGCGTGGACGCCGGGACCGGCGCGGACACGCTGGCCTTGCGTGCCTCCTGCTTGGGCCCGACGATGTCGACTTCGAAGCTCGCCTGCTCCGGCATCGGCTCAATTGGCGGGACGGGCGCGAAGGCGATCAACGCCAAGGCAAGCGCGCCATGTAGCACGAGGGAGATGGCGGCGCCACGGCTGAGGCGTTTGTTGCGGCGCCTCATACCGAAGCCTCCCCCAAGCGGAGACGGTCGTTGTCGCCCAGCGTCATGTTAGCGGCGGCGCGGCACTGTCGCCGTGGGCAGCGGGGCGAGCGGCGCCGCCGGCCGGACCGTGGGTGCGGCGGTGCCGGTGGCCGTGCTGCCGGGCGCGCCGTCGGTCTGCTCGACCAGCAGGGCCACCTTGTTGAAGCCACCCTGCTTGATCGTGCCCATCACCTCGATCATGCGGCCATACGGCACGTCCTTGTCGCCGCGGACGTAGATCCGGCGGTCCGCGTCGGCCCCGCCTGCACCAGACTGCGACTGCGCCTGCAGCCGGGCCACCAGGTCACCCAGCTCCATCCCGTCATTGCCTAGATACACCTTGCTGTCGGCGGCGACGCTGACGGTGATCGGGTCCTTCTCCGGCGTGATCGGGGAGGCGCTGGCCTTCGGCAGGTCCACGTTGACGCTGGACGTCATCAGCGGTGCGGTGATCATGAAGATCACCAGCAGCACCAGCATGACGTCCACCATCGGTGTCACGTTGATCTCCGCCAGCGGCCGGTGGCGCTGCCCGCGGTTCCGGCCGCTGCCGAGCTGCATGGCCATGGCTAGACCCGCTCCTCGGACTGGCGCGACAGGATGGCGCCGAACTCGGTGCCGAAGCCGTTCAGCCGGTCCGCGAACCGCTGCAGGTTCGTGCTTAGGCTGTTGTAGGCAAGCACGGCCGGGATCGCCGCGACCAGGCCGATCGCGGTCGCGAACAGCGCCTCGGCGATGCCGGGTGCGACCACGGCCAGGCTGGTATTCTTGCTGGCCGCGATGCCGGCGAAGCTGTGCATGATGCCCCACACCGTGCCGAACAGCCCCACGAACGGCGCCGTGGACCCGACGGAGGCCAGGAAGATCATCCAGCGCTCCATCCGCTCCATCTCGCGCCCGACCGTCACCGCCATCGCGCGGTCCACCCGGTTCTGCACGCCGCCGCGCGCCATGTCCGCCCCCGCGACCCGGGAGGAGCGGCGCCACTCCCCCATCGCCGCGCCGAACACGGCGGCGAACGGATGGGCCGGCTTGGCCCCCTCCTGGTCATACAGCTCGTCCAGGCTGCCGCCGGACCAGAACCGGTCCTCGAACACGTTGGCCTGGCGGTTGGCCCGGCGCAGCGAGGCGATCTTCTCGAAGATGATCGCCCACACCCACACGCTGGCCAGCAGCAGCAGCACCATGACGATCTTCACGACGATGTCCGCCTGCAGGAACAGCGTCAGGATCGACAGGTCCCCGCCCGCCACGCCCGCATTAACCGTCTGATCCACGCCGTACCTCCTCGAACGCCGCGCGCCACCGCGGCGGTATGCGCGAGGGCCGGCCATCCGCCCCCCGCACGCAGGCCAACTGCACGTCTAGCCGCGCCACCGCCCGCTCCCCTACCGCGAAATCCTGGCGAAATATGGCCAGGGCCGCGCCGAGCTCGGTAAGCTCGGTGGTGACGGTCAGCACCTCGTCCAGCCGCGCGGGGCGCAGATAGTCCATTTTGACGCGCCGCACCACGAAGATCAGGCCTTCGTTGCGCACAAGCTCCTCGTGCGGCACGCCAGCATCGCGCAGCAGTTCGGCCCGGCCGCGCTCGGCGAAGGCCAAATAGCGGGCGTGATACACGATCCCGCCGGCGTCGGTGTCCTCGTGATAGACCCGGAAGGCGACGCGATGCGGCAGCTGGATCAAGCGTCGGGACCCAGCAGGTCGAGCAGCGGGGCGGCCGGCGCGGGCGGAACGAGGCCGAGATGGCGCCAGCCGGGTTCGCCCAGCATGCGGCCGCGGCTGGTGCGCAGGACCAGGCCCTCCTGGATCAGGAATGGCTCGATCACGTCCTCCAGCGTGTCCCGCGCCTCGTTCAGCGCGGCTGCCAGGGTCTCCACGCCGACCGGGCCGCCATGGTGGTGCTCGGCGATGCGGCGGAGGTAGCGGCGGTCCATCGCGTCCAGCCCCAACCGATCCACTTCGAGCCGGGTGAGCGCTGCGTCCGCCTCCGCCTTGTCCACGGGATTATGGCCATCGACGGCGGCAAAATCCCGCAC
>CAXSEK010000526.1:0-2354 GCA_964235625.1 uncultured Acetobacteraceae bacterium | reverse complement strand
CACGCAGAAGGCGGCGTCCTGGGTCACCACGGGGCGGCACCAGGTGCCTGGTACGGCCAGCCGGGCGCAGCCTTGCAGCACGTCCAGCGTGGCGAGCGCGCCGGCTGCACGGCGCAGCGCCTGAGCCTGCGCCAAGACCGAAGCGGCCAGGCTGGCGAAGATCGCGGCCTCCCGCCCACTGGCCCGGCCCGCCGCCTCGTTGATCCGGCGGTCCAGGTCGGCCAGCTCGGGGTTGGTGAACCGGGCGGCATTGGCCATGGACTGGCGCAGGCTCAGCTCCGGCCGGGCCTTCAGCGCATCGGCGGCGGCGGCCGGCACCTCCATCACGTAGCCGAGCTGGGCATGGTGGCGGATCTTCAGCGAGGCCACGCCATAGCGCTGTGCGTAGTCCAGCTGTAGCCCTGTCACGACCCGGCGGCTGTCGTCCCGCAGGCGGCGTTCCGCGTCCAATTCGCCATCGAAGCCCTCGGTGATGGCACCGCCATCCTCAAGCCGCAGCGGGGGGCTTGGTGCAAGGGCTGCAACCAACCGCTCGTGCAGCGCCCCGTCTACCTGCAGATCCCGAGCCACACGCGCTAGGCTACCGCTGCCCTCTCCCTCCGAGTACGGCGCGCGGGCACCGCCAATGACTGCGTGATCCTCCAGCAGTCGACCGATCTCGACCGCCGCCGCCAGCAGCTGCCGCACCGCTAGCAGATCCCGCGGCCCGCCCCGGCCGAGCGAGAGCCGCCCCAACGCCCGTGTCGCGTCCGGCGCCCCACGCAACGCGGTGCGGAGGTGCGCGCATAGATTCGGTTCCGCCAGCAGCCGCATCCACGCATCCTGCCGGGCTGCGATCGCCGCCGCGTCGGTCAACGGCGCCGACAACCATCCCGCCAGGACTCGCGCTCCCGGCGCCGTCACCGTCCGGTCCACGGCGGCCAGGAGCGTATGTGTGGCTGACCCATCCCGCGCACGGACGATCTCCAGGCTCGCCCGCGTCGCCGCATCCATCGCCAGGGCACCGCCACCATCGTGCCGCGCGGGGGGCGAGAGGGCGGGCAACTTGCCGGCCTGCGTGGTGCGCACATAGGCGAGTGCCGCCGCGGCCGCCATCGCCTCCGCGTCGCTGAACGTGCCGAACCCGTCCAACGTCGCCGCGCCGAACGCCTCGGCCACCCGGGCGCGGGCCGCCAATGGCGGGGGCGGCAGGGTCTCCGGTGCGCGCCGGTCCTCGTGGTCAACGAGTGGCAGGTCGAGCGGCGCCAGGATCTCCGCCGGGTCGAGCCGGCCCAGGAGCGCTGGCACGTCCGTGACCAGCTCCGTCTCGAACAGCCCCGTTGAGATATCGAGCCACGCCGCGCCCAGCGCGCGGCCAGCCCGCGCAAAGGCGAGCAGCAGGTTAGGGCGTGCCCCTTCCAGCAGCGAGTCTTCGGTCAGCGTGCCCGGCGTCACCAGGCGGACGATCTCCCGCCGTAAGGGCGCCTTGCCGGTCCGGGCAGAGGCAGCCTCCATCTGCTCGGCGACCGCCACCCGGAAGCCACGGCGGATCAGGCGCGCCAGGTAACCCTCCGCGGCATGGATAGGCACGCCGCACATCGCGATCGGCTTGCCTTCGTGCTCGCCGCGGGCAGTCAGCGCGATGCCGAGGGCACCGGCTGCTACGGCGGCGTCATCGAAGAACAATTCATAGAAATCGCCCATCCGAAAGAACAGCAGCGCATCCGGCTGCTGTTCCTTGGCGGCGAGCCATTGGGCGATGACGGGAGATGCGGCCATGGGTCAGCCGACACTCGTCGGACGTCACGCACTGGACGTCAAGCCAGGCAATCGGGAGCGAAGGGGGCTGGTTCGCACCAGCCCCCGACGTGGTTAGCGGCTCTTCTTGTAGATCTTGCTGGCGATTTCGAACATCTCCTCCGGTGCGTAGTTCGGAGCGAAGGCACCGTAATTGCCGAGCAGTTCCGGCATGTGACCACCCTCGGGGTGGCCATCGACCAGCTCCAACTCGCCCGGCGGATCGCCCGGCAGCGCCATCTCGCCGTTGCCCCAAATGCCAGCCGCCTCGGAGTAGTCATGCGGGCTGAACTTGTAGATTCGGCGATGGCTGCCCTCGTTCAGATACTTCTGGCACTCGGGAATCCGGTCGAGGTTGATGTTCGGTGTCGGCAGCATCTTCTCGATCTCGACGCCGGTCAGCTGCTTCAAGGCAAGCGCGTAGGCATGGGCGTGGACCGAGCCGCGGACCAGCAGGTAGCCGCAAACTTCGCGGCCGGTCGGCTCCTTCATCGTCTCATACACGCGCAGCTTATGGATGCGTGCGCCGCACTCGAGGTGGAAGTTGTGCAGCAGGTCGATGATCAGGTTGCCGGTCG
>CAXSEK010000525.1:0-2359 GCA_964235625.1 uncultured Acetobacteraceae bacterium | reverse complement strand
TCAGGCGGACGATGACAGCTAATTGGGGAGGCGCACGAGGGTGAAAAGGCCGAGCGGCGGCACCGCCTGGCTAATCGCGCGCGCCAAGTCCTCCGGGGGCAGCAACGCCTCCGTCTTGAAATCCGGGTGCCAGCCGAGCGCCCGCCCAGCCGGCGCCATGGCCCGCTCCACCGCCAGCCGCACGCCGCCGGTCGCCGCGAAATGGTTCACGAACAGCAGCGACCCGCCCGGCTTCACCACCCGGCGCATCTCGGCCAGCAACCGCCGCGGATTCGGCACGACGGAGGCCACGAACATGGCGACCGCGATGTCGAACTGGTCGTCCGCGAACCCCGTCGCCTCCGCATCCCCCTCGTGCAAGTCGATGACGTTGGCCAGCCCGTCGCGCGCCACCCGCGCGCGGGCGCGCTCGAGCATGTCCGACGACAGGTCGATCCCCGTGACCCGCTTCTGCGGCAGGTAGTGCGGCAGTGCCAGGCCGGTCCCCACGCCCACCTCCAACACATCCTGTCCCGGCAGGACGTTCACGGCCGCGACTGCGCGCCGCCGACCCGATGCGGACACGCCGCCGAACACCGTATCATAGATGGCAGCCCAGCGGCGATAAGCCGAACGGACGGCGTCCGCGTCGAGCGCGGACGGATGGCGCACCGGCGACGGGAGTGCCGGTTGTAAACGTGTCGTCATGACGCCTAGCTACGCGCGCCCTGCCTGACCGGCAAGGGCCGCAGCGTCATTCCGCTTGTGTGGTCGGGAAGCCATCGAGTCGCAGCCAGCTAGGCCGCATCTTCCCGCCGGTCACGGATCTTGACGTAGGCCAGCGCCGCATGGGTCCTGCAATACGGCTTCCCCGGCAGCGACTCGTCGTCGCAGAATCGGAACGTGCGCGTCCCTGGCTCACCGATCGGCCAGCAACACGCGACCAGCCGACCGCCGCCGATCCGCTTCACCGCGCGCAGCACAGGCGGGACCGCAACCGGCGCCGGTGGCGGCGGCACTTCCCGCGGCGGCGGCGCGACCATCGGCACCGCCACGTCCATCGCCGGCAGCGTCGGCCCGGTCACCCGCTTGACAGCCGGGCGCTTCGGCTGCTCACCCGGCACGGCTCGCCGGATCGGGGACGGCCGTGCTTCCAGGCAAAGACGGTGCGCCTTGCCCACGACCGCGTTCTTGGACACGCCCATGCGTCGGCCGATCTCCGCCGTGGAAAGCCCCTCCGCCCAGAGCGCCTTGAGCCGGCCGATGACGTCATCCGTCCAATCCATGCCTAGTGCCTCCCTCGATCTGAACCGCAAGATACGGTAACGGGTCGAGTCGGCCCGCACTAGGGCCTCAACACAGAATCTTGTGGGTAACTCGAGAACCACCCCAAGCGGTGGTTAAAACAGCAATCCCTTGCGCAGCATCCCGTGCACGCCCTTCTCCCCGTTCACCGTCTGCGTCACCCGGAAGTCCACTGCCAGCGAGCACGTCGCATAGGCCTGTTCACGCGAAAGGTTCGTGCGGGCGCAGATGAAGGCGATCATCTCCCGCAACGCCTGCTTCATCGCGAGGTCTAAATCCTCGTTCAACCCCATGCTGATGAAATGCGTATCCGTCTCGCCCCGCGGGAAGCGCAGCCCCGTCTTCTTGTGCAGGGTGAAGGTGAATGTGCCGGTCAGGCAGGTTTCCAGCGCATTGATGCAAACCTCACCATCACCCTGCACCCCGTGACCGTCCCCGGCCGAAAAATTTGCTCCCGGCACCCAGACCGGCAGAAATAGCGTGGCGCCGGCGCCCAACTCCTTGTTGTCTAAGTTGCCGCCATGCTCGCGCGGCTCCTTGGTGGAGATCGCTCCGTAATTCGGCGGCGGCGCTACACCCATTACGCCGAAGAACGGCGACAATGCCAATTCCGGCCCCCATGGCAGCGTGCCAGTCCGCTTGGCCTGGTTGACTGCGATGTGGCTCACCCAGCGGTCGGGAAAATCCTCCGGCAGGGTTCCTGCCAGCGGGCGGAACCCACAGAATCCCCAATCGGAGCCCAAATCGATGGCGTCTATATGCACTTCGAGAGTGTCCCCCGGCTCCGCCCCCGCGATCGCGACGGGGCCGGTGAGGATGTGGCCAGCCATCCGAGGCGGGTTGGCCTGGTGGATCGCGAGCAGCGCGGGCGGAATGGCGAACCCGCGCTCGGGCGGCGGCAGCATCTCCGGCGTGCCGGACAGGCATTCTAGCGTCACGGTGTCGCCAGATGCCACCGTCAGCAAAGGCGGGAACGCCGCGTCAAAGATGCCCCAACGGACGGTGTCGGGCGAGGCGGCAATGTGGTGCGTGGCCATACGCGTACTCCGGACGAGAGAGTCTAATCCTCCGCGTC
>CAXSEK010000524.1:0-2380 GCA_964235625.1 uncultured Acetobacteraceae bacterium | reverse complement strand
CCGTCTTGTAGGTGATGAACTGCCGGTTGCGGGCCGCTTCGGCGATGATCTCGACTGTTCGGTCCAGGCTGAGCCCGGACGCCGTGCGCTTGCCGAGTTCGGCCAGCGCCGCCTTGAACGACGGTGCCGCGGTTTTGCCGGCAATCTCGTGGTTGGTCAGGATCGTCTTAAGTGCGTCGACCGACTTGGCCGACAGGTCAACTGCCATGTATTTTCTCCCCTGCGCGCAGTCTTGCCCGGGCGGTGAACCCGGCGGCTTGTTCGATGGCCGCGCCCACCGCGAACACCGTCTCCTCGTCGAACGGCCGCCCCATTACTTGCAACCCTAGCGGCAGCCCGGCGCCGTCCAATCCAGCGGGCACGGACAGCGCGGGGATACCCGCGAGGTCGGCCGGCACGGTGAAGACGTCGTTCAGGTACATCGTCACCGGATCCTGCACCGCACCCTGCCCGAAGGCGGCGTTGGGCGTGGTGGGCGTCAGCAGCGCGTCCACATCCCGGAACGCCTCCGCGAAATCGCGCAGGATCAGCGCCCGCACCTTCTGCGCCCGCGTGTAGTAGGCATCGTAATACCCGGCGGACAGCACGTAGGTGCCGATGAGGATGCGCCGGCGTACCTCCTCCCCGAACCCCTCGGCCCGGGTGCGCTCATACAGGTCGATCAGGTCCGCCCCGTCCACCCGGTGACCGAACCGCACGCCGTCATAGCGCGCGAGGTTGGAGGAGGCTTCGGCCGGCGCGATGATGTAGTATGCGGCCAGACCGTATTTCGTATGCGGCAGCGAGACAACTTTCACGGTAGCGCCCGCTTCCTCCAGCCACTTTATCCCTTGCTCCCAAAGGGCGTCGATGATCATCGGGGACCCGTCCTGCCGATACTCCCGCGGCACTCCGATGCGCAGCCCGCTCACGCCGCGCGCACAGGCGGCGGTGAAATCCGGCACGGAGCGCTCCGCGGAGGTACTGTCCTTCGGGTCAAACCCGGCCATCGAGCCCAGCAGCAGCGCGGTATCCGCCACCGTGCGGGCGAACGGCCCCGGATGGTCCAGCGAGGACGCGAACGCCACCACACCCCACCGGCTGCACCGTCCATAGGTCGGCTTCATGCCCACAATGCCGCAGAGCGAGGCGGGCTGCCGGATGGAGCCGCCGGTGTCCGTGCCGGTGGCGCCCATCGCGATCCCCGCCGCCACCGCCGCGGCCGAGCCGCCGGAGGAGCCGCCGGGCACCAGCACCGTGCCCTCCGGCGACCACGGATTGGTCACCGGGCCGAACGCGCTCGACTCGTTGGAGGAGCCCATGGCGAACTCGTCGAGGTTGGTCTTGCCCAGGAACACCGCGCCGTCCTGCAGCAGCTTGGCGGTCACGGTGCTCTCGTATGGTGGCACGAAGGGGGCGAGGATGCGGCTGGCGGCGGTGGTGCGGATGCCGGCGGTGCAGAACAGGTCCTTGATGCCGAGCGGGATGCCGGCGAGCGGCCCTGCCTCTCCCCGCGCCAGCGCCGCGTCTGCCGCAGCGGCCTGGGCGAGCGCGAGTTCGGGCGTGGGCGTGATGTAGGCGTTGAGGGCGGCCAGCTGCTCCATCCCATCGATATGGGCCTGGGTCAGTTCGCGGGCGGAAAATTCTTTCGCGCGCAACGATGCCGCTGCCTGCGTGATGGTGAGGTCGGTCAGGCTCATTCCACCACCTTCGGCACGGTGAAGAACGGCCCGGCGCGCTCCGGCGCGTTTGCCAGCACCTGCTCTGCCATGCCGCCATCGGTCACGGCGTCCACGCGCAGCCGCAGCGCCATGTCCACGGCACCGGTCAGGGGGGCGATGCCGTCCACGTCCACCTCGTTCAGCTGGTCGATCCAGCCCAGGATTCCGTTGATCTGCGCCTGCAACGGGGCGACCTGATCGTCCGTAACCCGGATGCGGGCGAGCCTGGCAATGCGGCGGACGGTCGCGGGGTCGAGCGACATGGGGCCTCTTCCAACTTGGCGGGATGCGAAGCGCGGATCATAACGGCACGCCATGCCCCTGTTCAACCTGACTGACCTCCATGCCGGCCTGGCCCGCAACCAGCGCCTGCTGGGCCTCGATCCCGGCACCCGCACGATCGGCCTGGCGCTGAGCGACGTGCGCCGCGTGCTCGCCAGCCCGTTCGGCACCCTGCGCCGCGGCAAGTTGGCGGAGGCAGCGGGTGCCATCCTGGCCATCGCCAAGCGGGAGGACGTGGGCGGGCTGGTGGTGGGCCTGCCGTTGCAGATGGACGGCACGCTCGGCCCCTCGGCCCAGGCCGCGCGGGACTGGACCTTCGCACTCACCGCCGCGACGGGGCTGCCCGCGGCGATGTGGGACGAGCGGCTCTCCTCCGCCGAGGCCAACCGCGCGCTGAC
>CAXSEK010000523.1:0-2386 GCA_964235625.1 uncultured Acetobacteraceae bacterium | reverse complement strand
CGCAACGTGACCCCGGCGGCAAACATGATCAGCGCCAGCAGGTACGTCACATAGGGTACAACTGGGGTGAAGCGCGCCGGGGCGAGGTAGGCCGCCAAAGCGAACACCACTGCCCAGAGCGGGAACAAACGGGTCAGGATGCGCATGGGGCGGCCTTACGGGATTGCGCGGCCTTTGTCAGCCAAGGCTGCTTGCGGAACCACATGTCCCGGCCTGGCAAACGGTGCCTCCCTGCTCGATTCGTTGGTAAATCACGCGCATACTCCCGGCATGACCGCGATGGGTTCGACATGGCAGTGAAACGGCGCGCCCTGATCCAGATGACCGGGGCCGCCCTGGCCGCCCCGCATATCGTGCGGGCCGAAACCGCCCGCGTGCTCCGCTTCATCCCGCAGTCGGACGTGACCGCGCTCGACCCGGTCTGGACCTCCGTCTACGTGACCCGCAACCACGGCTACGCGGTGTTCGACACGCTGTACGGGCAGGACGACCAGTTGCGGATCCAGCCACAGATGGTGGACGGCCACGCGGTCGAGGACGACGGCCGGCGGTGGACGCTGACGCTGCGGGACGGCCTGCTGTTCCATGACGGCACCAAGGTGTTGGCGCGGGATTGCGTGGCCAGCATCCGGCGCTGGGCGCGGCGGGATGCGTTCGGGCAGACGCTGATGGCGGTGACGGACGAACTGGCCGCATCCGGCGACAGATCCATCGTGTTCCGGCTGAAGGCGCCCTTCCCGTTCCTACCGGAGGCGCTGGGCAAGGTGGGCAACAACATGCTCCCTATCATGCCGGAGCGGCTGGCCAGCACGGACCCGTTCAAGCAGGTGACGGAGATGGTCGGCAGCGGCCCGCTCCGCTTCCTGGCGGACGAGCGGGTGGTCGGCTCACGCGTGGCGTATCAGCGGTTCGACGGATACCGCGCGCGGCCGAATGGTGTCCCGTCCTGCACCGCCGGGCCGAAGGTCGTGAACTTCGACCGCGTCGAATGGACCGTGATCCCGGACGTCGCGACTGCCGCCGCCGCCATGCAGCGCGGCGAGGCCGATTGGTGGGAGCAGCCATCGTTCGACCTGTTGCCGGTGATGGAGCGGGAGTCGGCACTGAAGACTTTCGTCGTGGACGTCACCGGCAATATCGGCATCTTCCGGATGAACCAGCTGCATCCGCCGTTCGACAATCAGGCGATCCGCCGCGCGCTGTTGCCGGCGCTGAACCAGGCCGACTACATGGAGGCGATCGCCGGGGACCGGAAGCAGTCCTGGCGCGCCGATGTGGGCTTCTTCGGCCCCGGCACGGCGATGGCGAGCGACGCCGGGATGCAGGCCATCACCGGCCCCCGTGACATCGAGCGGGCGAAGCGGGAGATCCAGGCGGCCGGCTATGGCGGGGAGCCCGTCGTGGTGATGAGCCCGAGCGACTACCCGCGCATCAACGCGCTGGCGAGCGTGGCGGCGGACATGCTGCAGCGCTGCGGGCTGAATGTGGACCTGCAGCAGATGGATTGGGGCACGGTCATCCAGCGCCGGGCCAGCAAGGCGCCGCCCTCGCAAGGGGGTTGGAGCGTGTTTTTCACTACGCTGAGCGGCGTTGACATGTCGAACCCGGCCGCCAGCCTGGCGCTGCGCGGCAACGGGCAGGGTGCCTGGTTCGGCTGGCCCACGGCACCGAAGCTGGAAGCGTTGCGGGACCAGTTCCTCGCCGAGTCCGACCTGGCGGCGCAGCAGCGCATCGCGGCGGAGATCCAGGAGCAGGCCTTCGTCGACGTGCCGTTCCTGCCGCTCGGCGAGTTCATCCAGCCCACTACCCAACGCAGGGACCTCGTGGACACGCTGAACGGGCTCTCGCTGTTCTGGAACGTGCGGCGGGGCTGAGCCGGTGCGGTCCGGGGCGGCGGTGACGCGGGACTGGGTGCGCGCGCTGGAGATGACGGGGCGGCTCGGCGGCGTGCCGGGCCATACGCTGGCGGCGGTGGTGGCGGCGGTGGCAGCCGACCGGCCGGACGACCTAGCGCTGATCGGCGAGGGGGAGACGGTCAGCTACGGGGCGTTGGCGGCGCGAGCCAACCAATACGCGCGATGGGCGGTGGAGCAGGGCATCGCGCCCGGGGAGGCGGTGGCGCTGCTGATGCCGAACCGGCCGGAGTGTGTGGCAATCTGGCTCGGGCTGACGCAGGCGGGGTGTGTGGTGGCCCTGCTGAACACTAATTTGGCGGGCGATGCGCTGGGTCACTGCATCCACAGTGCTGCGGCGGCGCATGTGATCGTGGACGCGGCGCTGGCCGGGCGGCTGCCGCCCACCGCGGCGCGACGATGGGTGCATGATGGGGATATGGTGGCCGGGCTGGATGGCCGGGTGGCCGTGTCGCGGGCGGCGCCGGGGGGGC
>CAXSEK010000522.1:0-2392 GCA_964235625.1 uncultured Acetobacteraceae bacterium | reverse complement strand
CAATCAAAACACCCCATGGACGAACCACCGCAAATCGCCGGTTCCCGCATCCTGCCCATCGCCGCGCCGATACAGCCAGAACCGCCTGCCACCCTCGTCCTCCACCTGCCAGTAATCCCGCACGGCCTGCAGCTCCGCGTCCCGCCGCCACCATTCGCCGGTGATCCGTTCGGGGCCGTCGGCGCGGCGCACGCGGTGGCGGTGGCGCCGCCAAATGAAGGTGGCGGGCGGCTGGTCCGGCAGGCCGGAGACGGTGTCCACCGGCTGCGGCGGGTGCAGCAGGCGGGCGGGGCGCGGCCATTTGGACCAACCTAAGGGGGTTGGCGACGCCACGGCACTCACGCGCTGTATTGAGCGTTCCGGCACGTCGCTCTGCATGGGGGCGGCGCGCCAGACGCGGCTGGCGCCCAGCCGGTTGGCCAGGCGATCCACCAGGGCGGCTACGTCCGCCTCCGGCTCGGTGGTGAGATTCGCGATCTGGGTGAAGGCGAGCGGTTCGGCATACGGCACCACCAGCCGCATCGCATCGACGCCGAGCCCAGGGTCCACGATTTCCACCTGCTCCTCCAGCAGCCGGGCCAGGTGGCGCGCGTCGCGGGACGGGCGGGCAGTGCCGATGCGGATGGCCTGCAGTGTGCCGTCCACGCGCTCGAACACCAGGTCCATGTGGCGCGCCCCTTGCCCCGTGGCCTCCAGCGTGCGGCAGACCCGGCGGACCAAGATGTCGATCACGGCGCAGAAGCTCTCCGCCGTCAGCAGCGGTTCGGGGAAGGCGAGGCGTGCCTCCGGCGTGCCCGGCGGGGTGACAGGGGTGATCGGTTCGGCGACCCGGCCCACCGCCTGGTCCAGCCGGAGCAGCACGGCGGCCCCGAAGCGGCGGGCGAACGGCGCGCGAGGCAGCGCGAGCAGGCTCGCCACCGTCTCCAGCCCCAGGCGGCGCAGCAACGCCGCCGCCGCTTCGTCCAGTCGCAGGGAGGTGACGGGCAGGGGGGCGATGGCGGCCTGCGTACCGCCGGACGGAGCGATGGTGACGGCGGTGGCGGCGTGGCGGGCGAGCGCGTGGGCTGCCCCGGGCGTATCGGCGATGGCGGTACGGGCAGCCACGCCGTCCTCCGCCAGGCGCGCGATCACGGTGTCCAGCATGGCGCCCTCGCCGCCGTGCAGATGGGTGCAGCCGGTGGCGTCGATCCACAGCCCGTCCGTGTCCGGCGCGGTCAGCGGGGAAAGGCGCAGGCACCAGGCGGCGAGGCGGGCGCGGGCGGCTGTGTCTCCCGCCGGGTCGGCATCGGCGACGGTCAGCCCGGGGACCATTGCCTGGGCATGGGCCAGCGCCATGCCGGGATGCAGGCCGAGCGCCTGCGCCGCCGGGTCCGCCGCCGCGATCACCATGCGGCGGCCGTCATGCCGCCTCGTGACTAGCGGGCCGTCAGCCGGTCGCGTAGTGGCGCGGCGCAGCCTGTCGGTGGGGAAGGTGGGTAACCAGAGTGAGACGACCCTGCGCATCGCATGCCTCCACGGTCCAGGTTGCAGGGGCACCGCCGCGGCAGCGCACCAGATCGATCTGCCAGTGCGCGCGGGCCAGGCCCGGCACCTCCGGCGCATGCGGAAGCGGCGGCGGTGAGGGCCGGGTGGCGATGCGCCACCGCGTCACCGCCGCGTTCGGTTCGGCCAAGGCCGGGTCGGAGGCCAGGCGGAAGCGGCGCAATGCGAAGGCGGTGACGCCGGACGCCTCCGCCGCGAGTTGCAGCCGGCGGGAGGCGGTCAGCCCCATCTTGCCCACTTCGCCCACCACCCCAGCGAGCCCCGGGTGGCGCAACGCCTCCTCCATCACCAGCAGCGCGTCCTGGCCGGCTTCGGCGAACACCACCCGGTCCGGATGCAGGCCGGCCGCGTGCAAGGCGGGAGCGAACAGATCCGCCCGCATGACGGCCCACAGCACCGGGCCGCGCCGCCGGGCGAGTAATCCCGCGAGGAACAGGGCAGACGCCGCCCCTTGCTCGATATCCGCCCCTTCGCCGGTGACCTCATGCAACGCGCCGGGCAGCAGCCCGCCGCCGGGTAGATGCTGGTCGATCGCCGGCACGCCGAACTGCCACAAGCCGGCCGCATGCGGGGCTGGCCGCCGTTCCAACCGGGCGATACGGGCACGCAACGTGTCCAGGGTGGGGGAGGGGTGCATCATAAGAACACTTAGAGAACATCATTCGAAATGGGAAGGCAATCCCATTCCGACTCCGTCACGGCGGACAGAAAGCATCAACGGTTCAACGCGATGGATTTGTTTCCTGAGAGGAAAGGACCGGCTCGGCGGCTAAGGCCAGCCCGGCGCCCATGCCATCACGCAGCCAAGCGATGGAGCAGGTCCCCCAAGGCGCCGCGGACGCGTTCGGCC
>CAXSEK010000521.1:0-2396 GCA_964235625.1 uncultured Acetobacteraceae bacterium | reverse complement strand
TGAGCCCGTGGTCATCCGGGATCACGTCCGGCAGGGGTGCCCCGAACACGGCCAGCGAGGAGGCGAACACCAGGCGCGGGCGGTAGCCACCGCCCACGTGGCGGATCGCCTCCAGCAAATGGCGGGTGCCGTCCAGGTTGATGCGGTAGCCCTTGTCGAAATCCGCCTCCGCCTCGCCGGACACCACTGCGGCGAGGTGGATGATGATGTCCGGCCGGGATTCGAGCAGGACGGCGGCGGCCCCGGGCTCGGAGATGTCAGAGGCGTGGCACTCTGCACCGGGCAGCGAATCGGGGCGTACGATGTCGTGCAGGACCAGGCGGGGACTGCCTGCGGCGCCGGCGGCGAGCCGTGTGGCGAGCTTGCGGCCCAGCATTCCGGCTGCCCCGATGATCAGAATCGTGGCCATGGTCTTCCCTTCGCGTGCGAAGCGGGTGCAATATCGCTGTTCAGCTGCAAATCGGTGACTCGAAGGCTTGTCTGGACGACGCGCGCATGATTCGGTGCCCCGCGATTAGGACGGAGTTTTGGCTATGGCAAAGAAGGTCACAGAAGTGAAGCCGGCCCCCAAGGGGAAGGCGCCCCCGAAGGCCGACGGGAAAGTCGCCGCGAAGGTCGCGGCAAAGCCGGGAACCAAGGCGCCCGTGAAGCCACCGGCGCCGACCACCGTGACCCTGAAGCACCTCGCCGCCGGCCTGGTCGAGCGGAACGAGATGGGGAAGAAAGAGGCGGACAGCCTGGTCACGGCTGTGTTCACCCAGCTGGTGGATCACCTCAAGGCCGGGGAGCGCGTGCGCATCGGCGGGCTGGGAATCATCGAGGTGAAGGACCGTCCGGCGCGGATGGGCCGTAACCCGGCAACTGGCGAGGCGATCCAGATCAAGGCAAGCAAGAAGATCGCGTTCCGCGCCGCGAAGGAGTTGAAGGAAGCTATCTGAGCGGCACCGGCGGGAGGGCGGCCACCCCGTCCCGCCGGGTTCGTGTCACGGCAGCACGGCTGCCCCGATAATGCGGCCGTCCTCGCGTTGCAGGAACACCGCGGCCCGCTCGCCCTGCGGCTTCGGCACGGCCACGCGCAGGGGTGCCCCGGTCCACGATGCCGCCGGCACCAGGGAGCGGACGATGTTGGTTTCGACCAGGGTCCGCCCGCCATTCTCGCCACCGCCGATCCGGGTGACGTGATGGGGGTCGAACCCGGCCAGCATGAGCGTCGCCGGGCCTGCGCCCGCCCCCGCCTCCACCACGAGCCCGGTTGCGTCCTGGCTGAGCCGGAGTGGCACCGGGGTGGCCACGGTGTCCGCCACGATCGCCGCCGCGACGGCGCGCCGGTCCGAGCCGACCACCCCGCCGCGGCCGTTCACCACCAACTCGGGCGTGTAGACGCTGTCGTCGTTCAGCAGGGACGCATATCTGCGTTGCCGCGAGGTGTAGCTGGCCGAGGCATAGGGGTCGTTCCAGCCCAGCCGGTCCCAGTAGTCCACGTGCAGGGCCAGGGCGAGGATGCCGGGCTGGACGGCCAGCTCGCCCAGGAGCGCGTCCGCCGGTGGGCAAGAGGAGCAGGATTGCGACGTGAACAGCTCGACCACGGTCTCGGCATGGGCCACGGTCGTTGTCAGAGAAGCGGCCGCGAGAACGCAAGCGAACACGGGTTTCATGGCGTTGGCCTCTGGGTTGGGACGCCGACCGGCGCCTTACGGCACGGTGGACGACATGGTCCTGTTCGCTGGCTTGGCTGCATCGCCGGCGAGCATGTGGGAGAGCAGGACGAAAGCATCGTTCGACGGGCTGGACCAGCACTGACCCGCAAGCGGCCCTAGAACAGGCCACCGCCCGGCTTGCTCACGCACGCATAGGTGCGCCGCGCGGTCAGGTTCGCCGGGCCGGTCACCTTGCTCACCTGCCCGGCGGGGCAGCGCTTGTCATCGACGAGCACGGATTGCCCGTTGGCGAGGTAACCACCGCCAGGTTCGCTGGTCAGCATGTCGCTGCCGCACGCACTAAGGCAGAGCAGGAGGGCGAGAACGGCGAAACGCTGCATCATGGGCTGGAAATCCTCACCGGCATTCGGCCGCGGACTGGGTTGCGGATGGGCCATTCTCGCCAGAACGCACCCTCTTGCCTACGCACCTGTCGCCTGGAGGCTCGGCAGGGCGTCAGCAGGACGGAGCGCATGCCCGGCCAGAGCGGGGCCCGTGACGTCCGCCGGTAGCAGGCCGCGGTTCAGGTCCAGCCCCTCCATCTGCCAGTCGTGCACGGGGATGGACAGGGGGTGCCGCAGGTGTTCGTGGAACCGGGTCGGCCAGCGCACCCCCTGTACTGTGACATGTGCCCAGGTATCGACCTCGGCGACCGCACCCTGGGTGACCCCGAGCCCGTTCAACGTGAAGCGCACCCGG
>CAXSEK010000520.1:0-2416 GCA_964235625.1 uncultured Acetobacteraceae bacterium | reverse complement strand
CACCGCTCCTCCAGGAACGGCGAGAACCGCACCGTCATCTGTGAGTCCACCTCGCGCCGCTTCAGTTCGCCGAGCGCCGTCTCGATCCGGCTGACCACGAATTCGCGCGTGTAGAACTCGGGGGAGAGCTGCACGGCGGCGATGTCCTGCCATTGGTAGCCGTTCAAGAACATGTCGATGGTGTGGGCATTGTGGTAATCCGAGCGGTAGCCCGGGAAATGTCCCGTCATGTAGTCGTACGCGGCATGCAGGCCGCTGAAGAACAGGGACGGGAAGATCACCACCGTGACATGCGGCGGCAGGGCTGCGCGGAGGTGGTCGGTGGACAGGTCCGCCCGGCCACGGAACGAGCCGATCGGCTGGGCGATGACGATGTCCGCCGCCGCAGCGCGGGCCAGGTGGGCGGCGACGATCGCATCCGTGAACTGCGGCACGGCGGAGACATCCGTGTTCGCCACGTCCCAGTCGGGCTGCGCCTCCATGATGAGCTTTCGCAGCCCCGTCGATTGGCAATTTCCGTAGAGGTAGATGTTCATGCGGCGAGCCGTTCGGCCATCGGGGAGGGACCGTACTACCATTGCAGGTCCCGGGCATCCTGCCCAGCCACTCTCCCGCCCGCCCGGCCCCGCCCCATCTGCCGAGCATGAGCGACCCCCGCACCGACCTTTCCCCACTGGGCGCACTCGTGCGCCGGGCCGATCCGGACCGCTTCCTCACCGCCCTGTTTGCCCCGCCGGCCCAGCGGGAGGCGTTGTTCACCCTCTACGCGTTCAACCACGAGGTGGCACGGGCGCGCGAGGCCACCACCGAGCCGATGATGGCTTTGATCCGGCTGCAATGGTGGCGCGAGGTGGTGGAAGGCGCCCGCAAGAAGCACGAGGTCGCGACGCCGCTGACCGGCCTGCTGGAGGCGGGCGATCTGGACCGGGCGGAGCTGCTCTCCGTCCTGGATGCGCGGGAGGCCGTGGACTTCACGACGGTGGCCGGATGGCGGAGTTGGTTGCTGGCCGGGCCGGGTGCGCTTGCCACCGCCGCCGGGCGCCTCTTGGGGGTGCCGGACGCGCCGGGGCTGCGGTCACTTGGCGCCGGATACGGGGCTGCGGGGGTGTTGCGCAACACGGCCGCCCTGGCCCGTAGCGGGGCTTGCCTATTGCCGTCCGACATCCTGGCGGACCATGGCCTGTCGCCTGAGGCCGTCATCGCCGGGCCGGGTGACCCGGCGTTGCAGCCGGTCTTCGCGGCACTGGCGGTGGAGGGCCGGTCCTTGCTCGGCCGGCCGGCCGCCCGTGGCCCGGCCTTGGCAGCGGCCCTTCCGGCCGTTCTCGCCCGACGCGACCTGCGTCATCCGGGCGTTGCCCGCCTCCGCGCGTTGGGTGACCGGCTCGCAGTCACCACCGCGGCGCTCCTCGGCCGCGCTTGACGATCCGCGCGGTCAGCAGCGTCCGGCTTGCGTGCCGGCGTCATCTCTCGGGAAGGGGGTGCACCGTGGCAACTGGCCTAGATCCAACCGCCGACGCGGCTTGGCCGGCTCGCGGCTTGCCTGGTCGGCCATCAACAGCGCGAGCTTGACCGCCAGCAATCCGGCCGCGGCCGTCGCCAACAGCACGAACTCGGCGGTCACTGCACGCGCTCCGGCAAACGCGGCCGTGGTAGCCGCCCGGTCGTCAGCAGGCTGGCGGCGAGCCGGCGGGTGTCCGCGAGCGTAGCGCTCACCGCCCCGTCGAGCTCCTCCACCCGCAGGTCCACCGCGACGAAGCGGTAGCCGAGGCCCTGCTGGACGGCGGCGCCGACAAAGGTGCCGTCTATTTCGATGACGTGGGACTGGATCATAGTGGCCTCCGCAACCCGACATGGGGAGGCTAGGGACGGCGCAGAACGGCGGTCAACGCGGCTAAAATAGATAAGATAGCGGTTCCAAGCTGCACCGCTGCGGCGACCGAAGTGCTATTGTCCGGCCATGCTCCAAGAAAATCCCATTCTCACCCTCGGCCTGATCGTGGCGGCGGTGGTCCTGTTCATCCTGGTCCGCTCCGTCCGTATCACGACGGAGTGGAACCGTGCCGTGGTGCTGCGGCTGGGCCGGTTCGCCGGCGTGCGCGGGCCGGGGCTGTTCCTGCTGCTGCCGCTGCTGGAGCGGGTGGCGTTCACCGTGGACCTGCGGGTGGAGACCACCACCATCACCGCCGAGCAGGCGCTGACCCGGGACACGGTGGCGGTCGGCGTGGACGCGATCGTGTTCTGGCAGGTGGCGGACCCGCGCGCGGCGGCGATCAACATCGCCAACTACCGCCAGGCGATCGAACGCGTGGCACAGACCAGCCTGCGGGAGATGATCGGCTCGACCGACCTGAGCCGCCTGCTGAGCGACCGCAAATCCGCCGACGAGCAGTTGCGCATCACCATCGGCAGCAAGACC
>CAXSEK010000519.1:0-2421 GCA_964235625.1 uncultured Acetobacteraceae bacterium | reverse complement strand
CGGTATTGCACGGGGAACGGCCAGGTCAGCGCGTTGCCCATGTCACCGGGCACGCGGGCGAAGCGCGCCTCCAGCATCAGGATGCCGATCGCCGCGCCGTACACCGCCTGTCCGCCCACCGCCTTCCCACCGCGCGCGATCGCCATCGCTTGTCACCCCGCCTGTCCCGGGGGATGCTGCCCCGAACCGGACGGAGGGGGAAGCGATGGCCTATCCATTCACCGCGGAGGACCTGGAGGCGCTGGCCGTCTGGGACACGCCGACGATCTGCAACGGGCTGGAGCTGATCATGCCGGAGCGGCGGGCGATCGGCTTCACCACGGCCAGCATGGTGGCCGCCGTGCCGGAGGGCAAACCGCTGGTGGGCCTAGCCCGTGTCGGCTTCATCCGCGCCAAGGAGGCGCCACGTGCCCGCGTGGCAGACCGGCTGGACTGGTATGACTACGTGGCCGAGGCCGCCATGCCCACTGTGGTCGTGCTGCAGGACCTGGACGACGAGCCCGGCTATGGCGCGTGGTGGGGTGAGGTCCACTCCACCGTGCACAAGGCACTCGGCGCCCTAGGCTGCGTGACCAACGGGTCGTTCCGCGACACGGCGATGCTGGCGCCGGGGTTCCAGATCGTCGGCGGCAAGGTCGGGCCCAGCCACGCCCACGTCCATCTGGTGGCCTACGGGACGCCGGTGAACGTGTTCGGCATGAACTGCGCGCATGACGACGTGATCCATGCCGACTCGCACGGCGCCGTGGTGATCCCGGCCGACGCCGTGCGCCGCCTGCCGGACGCGATCGACCTCGTTGCCCGGCGCGAGAAGGTCATCCTCGACATCTGCGCCGACCCCGGCTTCACGCCGGCCAAATTGCGCGAGGCGGTGCGCCAGTCGGGAGATATCCACTGAGCATCCTGCTGATCAAGTCCGGCGGCCCGGCAGCCTTCGCGGAATGGCAAGGCCACTTCGCCGAGGCCGCCCCCGGGCTAGCCGTCCATTCCTGGGATGACCCGGCCGTCGATCCGGCCCAGGTGCACTACGCTTTCCCGTGGGAGCCGGAGCCGGGCCGGCTCGCGGCGCTGCCCAATCTGCGCCTGGTGCTCTCGCCGGGCGCAGGAGTGGACCACATCACGCGGGACCCATCCTGGCCCGCCCACCTGCCGCTGGTCCGGATGGGCGGCGAGGACCCGGCGCAGCGCATGGGCGAGTATGTCTGCCTCGCCTGCCTCTCGCTGCTGCGCGGTTGGCGCCGGGCGGCATCGGCGCAGGCAGAGCGGCGCTGGGAGCAGTTCGAGAGCGGACGCAGCGCGCCGGAGGTGACGGTGGGCGTCATGGGCTTAGGCAACCTCGGCACCCGCGCCGCCGCGATGCTGCTGGCCCTGGGCTTCCCCGTCATCGGCTGGGCCCGCTCGGCGAAGTCGGTGCCCGGCGTGCAAAGCTACACGGGCGATGCGGAGCGGGACACGTTCCTGCGCCGGGCGGACATCCTGGTGTGCTTGCTGCCGGATACGCCGGAGACGCGTGGCACGATCCGGGCCGAGACCCTGGCGCTGCTGCCGGCGGGTGCGGCCGTGGTGAACGCAGCACGCGGTGGGCATGTGGTGTGGGAGGACCTCGCGGCGGCGCTGGACGGGGGCCGGCTGAGCGGCGCGGTGCTGGACGTGTTCACCGCGGAGCCGCTGCCGCCGGGTCACCCCGCCTGGGTGCATCCCCGCGTGACGGTGACGCCGCATATCGCCAGCCTGGCGAGCCGCCGCGCCCGCGCCCACTACGTCGCCGACGTGATCCGGCGGTTCGAGGCCGGCGAGGCGATGCCCAACGTGTTCGATCCGGCGCGGGGCTACTGAACTGGCTTGACCGGCCAATAGCTGCGGGCGGACACTGCTTCATCCGTTTGAGGAGTGTAGGCCATGAACGTCCAGACTGCCCCGTTGGCACTCGGCTCGATGTCTGCCGAGGAATGGCAGGTCCGCTGCGACCTGGCGGCGCTTTATCGGCTGGTGGCGCATCACCGCATGACGGACTGGGTCTACACCCACATCTCCGCCCGGTTGCCGGGGCCGGAGCACCACTTCCTGATCAACCAGTACGGCGTGCTGTTCGACGAGATGCGCGCCTCCGACCTGGTGAAGATCGACCTGGACGGCAACATCATCGAGGAGGCGCACCAGGCGGGCATGTCGCCCCGTAAGGTGAACGCCGCCGGGTTCTGCATTCACTCGGCGATCCACATGGCCCGGCCGGACATCATGTGCGTGGTGCACACCCATACCGCGGCCGGCATCGCCGTCTCCGCCCAGAAGCGCGGGCTGTTGCCGATGAGCCAGCACGCGCTGCGGTTCTACGGCCGCATGTCCTACCACGGCTACGAAGGCATTGCGCTGGACCTCGATGAGCGGGACCGGCTGGTGCACGATCTGGGGCCGAACCGC
>CAXSEK010000518.1:0-2425 GCA_964235625.1 uncultured Acetobacteraceae bacterium | reverse complement strand
AGGATTGCGCCTCGCGCTGGAACACGTTGAACGGGGCGCTGCGGAACTGCACCACGATCTCGCTCACCTTCTGCGGCAGGCGCTTGCCGCTGCGCAGGTAGAACGGCACGCCGTTCCAGCGCCAGTTCTGGATCTCCGCCTTGAGCGCCACGAACGTCTCGGTGCGGCTGTGGCGGCCGGGGCCGAGATCGGTCAGGTAGCCCGGCACCGCCTGGCCGCTCACCGCACCCTGCGAGTATTGGCCGCGCACCGTCACCTGGCCGACCTCATGCGGCGCGATCGGTTTGAGGGAGCGCAGCACCTTCAGCTTCTCGTCGCGCACCGAGTCCGCCTCGAGGCTGGTCGGCGGCTCCATCGCCAGCAGGCAGAGCAGCTGCATCAGGTGGTTCTGCACCATGTCGCGCAGCGCGCCGGAGCCGTCGTAGTAGTCGCCGCGGCCTTCCACCCCCACCGTCTCGCCCACGGTGATCTGCACGTGGTCGATCACGTCCGCATTCCACAGCCGCTCGAACACCACGTTGGCGAAGCGCAGGGCCAGCAAGTTCTGCACCGTTTCCTTGCCGAGGTAGTGGTCGATGCGGAAGGTCTGCGCCTCGCTGAAGACCTGGCCCACCACGTCGTTGATCTCGCGGGCGGAGGCCAGGTCGTGGCCGATCGGCTTCTCCAGCACCACGCGGCTCTGCGCCGTGACGAGGCCCGCGGCCTTGAGGTTGTTGCAGATCGGGCCGTAGAGGTTGGGCGAGGTGGCCAGGTAAAACACCCGGACGCGGCCGGGCTGGCCGGCCAGCATGGCGGAGAGGTTGCCCAGGCCGCCCGCCTTGCCGGCGTCACCCTGGGCATAATGGACGAGGGCGGCGAAGCGCTCGGCGACGGCGTGGTCCATGTCCGGCTTGGCCACGTGGGCCTGCAGCGCCTCCATGGTGCGGTGGCGGAAGGCTTCGTCGTCCAGCTCGGACCGGGCGGCGCCGATGATGCGGGCGCCGTCCGGGATCTGGCCGTCGCGGTAGCGGTTGTAGAGCGCCGGGAGCAGCTTGCGCAGGGTGAGGTCCCCGGTGGCGCCGAAGACGATGCAATCGAACGGGTCGACGGGTTTGATCGCCATGCTGGCCTCGTGCTGGGTGGTGCAACGCACATTGGGGCAGCAGGCCGGGCTCGTCCACCGGCGGAGACGGCGCTGGTGGCGATCTTGGCCGGCTAGCCATATGCTGCAGTGGCGAAGGAGTGCAGCGATGATCGAGGCGACGCTGATTGCAGGCGACGGGATCGGCCCGGAAGTGGTGGATGCGACGGTGCGGGTGCTCGATGCTCTGGGCAGCCCGTTCGCGTGGGACCGGCAGCTGGGCGGGATGGCGGGTGTAGCCGGCGCCGGGGACCCGCTGCCCGCGGCCACGCTGGACAGCATCCGCCGCACCCGGCTGGCGCTGAAAGGGCCGCTGACGACGCCCGTGGGTGGCGGGTTCCGCTCGGTGAACGTGCGGCTGCGGGAGGAATTCCACCTGTATGCCAATGTTCGTCCGGCGCGGACGCTCATTCCGGGTGGGCGATTCGAGGATATCGACCTGGTGATCGTGCGGGAGAACCTGGAGGGGTTCTATGTCGCATTCGAGCATTTCATCCCCGTGGGGGATGACCCGCACGGGGTCGCGATCTCCTCCGGCGTGAACACCCGGGCGGGGGCACAGCGGATCCTGCGCTATGCGTTCGAGTATGCCGTGCGGAATGGCCGCAAGAAGGTGACGGTGGTGCACAAGGCCAACGTGTTGAAGGCGCTGACCGGTCTGTTCCTGGACGAGGGCCGGGCGATCGCGCTGGAGTATGCCGGGCGGGTGGTGATGGACGACCGCATCGTGGATGCCTGCGCGATGCAGCTGGTGCTGAACCCATGGCAGTTCGACGTGATCGTGACGACGAACCTGTTCGGTGACATCCTGTCGGACCTGGTGGCGGGACTGGTGGGCGGGCTGGGGATGGCGCCGGGTGCCAATATCGGCACGAATGCGGCGATCTTCGAGGCGGTGCACGGCTCCGCGCCCGACATAGCGGGCAAGGGTGTCGCAAACCCGACGTCCTTGCTGCTGGCTGCCGGGTTGATGCTGGAGCACGTCGGGCTGCGGGAGGAGCAGCGGCGGCTTGAGGCTGCGGTGGCGGCCGTGCTCAACGAGGATGGCGTGCGCACCGGCGATCTGGGTGGCAAAGCCGTGACCGCTTCCTTTACCGAAGCCGTGATCGCACGGCTTCGGTAAAGGGGTGAAGGGGACGACTGTCCCCTTCCGGGTGCTGGGCGGCGCCCTGCTGTCCCGCCTTCAACGACTGTAAAGGATCACTCGCCGTCGGGAGCCTCTTCCGCCGCGTGGCTCAGCGCCTCGCCCAGAGCCTTGATCTTCTCGGCGTTCTTGCTGTCGGACTTGCCGGCGATCGACACGGT
>CAXSEK010000517.1:0-2437 GCA_964235625.1 uncultured Acetobacteraceae bacterium | reverse complement strand
CAGCCGGCCGATCCCGCCGCCCCGCTGGCCGGACGACACCCGCACGCCCTCGATCTGGCCCCGCCAACCACCCAAATGGGAAACACCTGGCAGGAAGGTGAGCTGGAAGCAACCCACCACGACCCCGTCCAGTTCGGCCACCGCAAGCAGGTCGTTTGGATTGGCCTCAATCGCTTCGAAGCCGGCCAGGTAGCGCGGATCGACCGGGTCGGATAGGATCTCGCGGGTGCGGCCCAGCACGTCGTCGGCGAGCATGGCGACGACCGCCGGCAGGTCGGCCCGCGTCGCGCGGCGGAGCGTCAAGCCGGCCACTGTGCAGGCTCCGTCGCGGCGCGCACCCAGCCGGGTGGCAGCGGAACATGGGGAGCAGTCGCAACAAGCCGCCCGGAGTCCCAGCGCGCAGCTCCGGACCGCAGCATCTCCGCCATCAATGGGGCTACCAGGTCGGCCGGGGCGACGCCGAACGGGCCGGCGGCATAGGCGACGAACCAGGGGCTGCCTTCCAGGAATGGCCCGAGTTGAAGCTCGGTCAGTCCGCCGGCCAGCATCAGGCCATAGGCGAAAACCCGCTTGGCGCCGTGCCAGGCCATCCGGTCCGGATTGCGGCGCCACCCCTGCAACCGCCGAGCCGCCGCGGCGATGGCCGCCGCCGGGTCGGTGGTGGCGGGGCCATGGCCGGACCAGGCACGATGCAGCTGCAACGCACCGAGGCGGCGCATGGTGTCCTCGGCGGCATCCAACGCCTCCGGCCGGGTCGCGTCGATCCAGCCGACGTCGTCGCCGTGCACGGCATCCCCGGTCACCAACAGGCCCTGGTCGCGCGCGTACAGGCTGATATGCCCGTCCGTATGGCCCGGCGTGTGCAGCACCGTCCAATGCACCTGGCCGGTGTCGATCACATCCCCAGCCTCGAGCGCCCAGCTCACCCGGTAGGGCTCCACCGGCTGGGCCAGGTAGCTCGCCCGGCAAGCCGCCGGGTCACGCGCATTGACAGCGGCGGCCTCGATCCGGTGAGCGGCGATCGGCAGGCCGTAGCGTCTCGCAAGGGCATGGTTCGCGCCAGCATGGTCGCAGTCGAAATGCGTGTTGACGACCAGGGCCAGCCGCTCCGGGGGCGTACCGCTTGCGTACAGCCAAGCGACCAGTGCGTCCACATCGGAGGCAAAGCCGCCATCGACGAGAACGGGACGGTCGCCGTGAAGCAGTACGGCGTTGGCGCTGGGGAAAGGGCGTTGGAAGAACGTGGCAGGGTGCATCCGTCATCCCGGTCTGGAGTGGCCGCGTCATGCCGAGAGCGGCTCGGCAATGTCCTCGAGCGACTTGCCCTCCGCATCCACGCCCAGGAACACCTCTGCCACCGCCCCCGCCATCATCAGCGCCCCCGCTACGCAATACCCGCCCGATAGCGCCCAGGCCGAGTTCGCCTCGATCAGTCGCCCGAACAGCCACGGGGCCGCCGCCCCGCCAATCAGCGTACCCAGCGCATAGAACACGGCAATCGCCAGCGCCCGTGTCTCGAGCGGGAAGATTTCACTCGCCGTGAGGTAGGCGGAGGATGCCGCTGCTGAGGCGAAGAAGAACACCCCTACCCAGCACAGGGTCTGTGTGGTCGCGTTCAGCAGGCCGAGGCCGAATAGCACTGCCACCACCACCAGCAGCACGCCCGAGACTGCATAGGTTCCAGCGATCATCTTCTTGCGGCCGATCGTATCGAAGAAGTGCCCCAGGATCAGTGGCCCGAACAGGTTTCCCCCACAGAGCGGCAGGATGTAGAGCCCAATATCGGCGTCGGCCACGTGCTCGTATTTGCTCAGCACCAGCCCGTAGGTGAAGAAGACCGCGTTGAAAAGGAAGGCTTGAGCCACCATCAGCGTCAACGCAAGAACCGACCGCCAGCGATGCTTGCCCAGCATGGCGCCGAAGACCAGGCCGAAACCGAAGCTCTTGCGCGGATGTACCGTCAGGCTCCCCTCCGCCTCCGGGATGACGCCGCCACCGCTATGGCTGACCCGGGTCTCGATGTCGTCCATCGTCCGCTTCGCCTCGTCGGACTTGCCATGCGTGATCTGCCAGCGCGGGCTCTCGGGCAGCAAATGGCGCAGGAACAACACGCCAATCCCGAGCACACCACCGATCCCGAAGCCCAGCCGCCACCCCCAGCTGATCGGCACAAACGCGCCCGACAGCAACGGGATGGACGCCGCCGCCCCCGCCGCCGCCCCCAGCCAGTAGCTGCCGTTCACCATGACGTCGATCCGGCCACGCAGCCGGGCCGGCATCAGCTCGTCGATCGCCGAGTTGATCGCCGAATATTCCCCGCCGATCCCGAACCCGGTGATGAAGCGGAACACCGCAAAACTCCAGAAATCCCAGGCGCAGGCCGAGAGCAGCACGCCCACCACGTAAGTGCCGAGCGTGAAGTAGAAGATCCGCTTGC
>CAXSEK010000516.1:0-2453 GCA_964235625.1 uncultured Acetobacteraceae bacterium | reverse complement strand
GCCTCCCACATCGCGCGCACGTTGCGGGCGAGACGCATGTCGCTCACGCCCAGCTCCCGAAGATTGATGTCCATGTCGGAGAACATAGCGTCGAACACTGCTTGGGACACGGCGGCGCCGGGCGGCGGGATGGTGCGCAAGCGGCGGATCAACAGCGAGGCATGCAGGCCGACCAGGTCGAACCGCCCGTCCAGCGTGTCCGGCACGCCCAACTCAGCGTAGTAGAACGGCGCCCGGGCCGCGCGGACGGCGGCGTTGTAGAGGTCGAACCCGACCCGCTCGTAGCGACCGCGCCCCACTAAACCGAAGAAGGCCATTCCTGCCCCATTTCAAATCGTTGACACCGAGGCGCCCGGCGTGACACGCCCTTGGCATTCTATAGTCCGGCACATAACGCGGCGGCACGCCGGGTCAACCACCATGCCGTCGGCGAGGACGATACCGTGAAACGTTGCGCCTTTCTCCTGATGCTCCTCACCGGCCTGGCCGGCTGCTCTTACCTCGCGCCGGCCTCGCAGGTACGGGGCAACCGGGTGACGGCCGACCAGCTGACGGACCTCATCCCTGGCACCTCGACCCGTGCGGATGCGACCAGCCTGCTGGGCTCACCGACGGCACGAGGAACGTTTGACGACAACACTTGGATCTATATCAGCGAGGTCACGCAGCCGCGGGTCGGCCGGGTGCAGGGGATCAACAGCCAGGATGTGGTGCAGCTGACCTTTGACGACCGCGGCGTGCTGCGGGACGTGAAGCGGCTCAATCAGAAGGACGCAAAGGGGGTCGATGTGGTGTCCCGCTCGACGCCTTCGCCGGGCAGCGAAGCGACGTTCATGCAGCAGTTGCTGGGCAATGTCGGCCGGTTCACGGCCGGCCCGGGTGCCGGCGCCGGAAGCAAGGGCAGTAGCACGACGCTGGGCGGGCAGTAGGCAAGACGGTCTTTCGGTCACTCGTTGGCGGCCCAAGGGCTTCCAGCTCCCTCTCCCAGAGCGGGAGAGGGACAACGGGCTGAGTTGGCGCGTTACGCCCCGGTGTAGGGCAGCCCGGTCTCGATGGGCAGCTCGGGGTCGCGGCTCCATTCATTCCAGGAGCCAAAATACATCCGCACGTCCTTGATCCCGGCCTCGCGCAGGGCGATCAGGGAATTGGAGGCCCGTGCTCCCTTGAAGCAATACAGGTACACCGGTGTCTCCGGCGTGACGCCGACGGTGTGCAGCTCGGCGAGCAGTTCCTCGCGGGCCTTGAACATTGGCCCGGCGCCGGTCGGCTTCATCAGGCGATACCACTCCAGCCACTTGGCGCCGGGAATGCGGCCCTTGCGGGGTGCGAAGTCGGGGCCGTAGGGCGAGGAGGACGTGCCGATCCACTCGTCTACGTCCCGCACGTCGAGCTTGATGATGCCGTCATCGCCGAGCGCCGCCAGCATGTCCTCCTTGTCGAGCATCATGTGCTCGCCTTCGCTGGACATAGGGAACGCCTTGGCGGCCGGGTGCGGCACATCGGTCGTCACGGGCATGCCAGCTGCCTGCCACGCGGCCAGGCCGCCATGCAGCACATGGGCCTTGGTGTAGCCGAGGAAGGATAGCAGGTAGTAGCCGCGGCAGGACATGCCGAAGCCCGAATTCATCGAGCCCTCGTAGAACACCACCGTCTCGTCGCCGCCGACGCCGGCCGCGCCGAATGCCTCGGTGAACTTGCCCTTCAGCTCCGCCATGCCCTCCTTGGTGGACATCGCGAGATAGGTGAAGATCTCGAACATGTTCACCGCGCCGGCGATGTGCCCGGCAGCGTAGGTGTCGGGCGAGCGGGTGTCGATCAGCACCAGCTTTCCCGCCTCCATCAGGCTGGACAGCTCCGCGGGCGAGATCAGGATCGTGTCAGGCATCAGGCACACTCCGTGAGGGTTGGTGATCAGGACATCCGGCTTAGTTCTTGGGCGAGGTGCCGGCTGGAAGGCGTTATCATTGCGACGAAGTAGCCCTCCCGCAGCCGCCTCTGCACGGGGGACCCGGTGATGAAGGCGCGTGCCCCCGTGTGCAGCATCGCCGCCTCCGTCGCCTGCAGCGTCAGCTCGCCAGTCCGCAGCCGGGCCTCCAACACCTCGCGCATGTAGCCGGGGTCCCGCTCCCGCGGGGTGGCAGCCAGGCGCATGAGGGTCGCGGTCAGCTCGGCCAATGCCTCCTCGAAATAGGCCGGGCGGCGTGGCAGATAGCGGTTGGTCGGCTCCTGGCGGCCATCGGCCTGGACCATGGCGGCGATGCTGGCGCGGATGATGCCGAGGCCCATGCCGGTCTGCAGCAGGATGAAGCCGGGTCGGATACGGGCGACCATGTCGCCAAGCGGATCGGCCAGCATCATCTCGTCGGCGATGAAGGCCCGGCGGAAGCGCACGACGTAGGTGCCGGTGCCCTCGAGCGTGGAGAAGTGCACGCTCTGCTTGATGTCCACGCCGG
>CAXSEK010000515.1:0-2460 GCA_964235625.1 uncultured Acetobacteraceae bacterium | reverse complement strand
CGAGCCGGGTCGCCATCACCGAGTTGCAGCCATGGGCGATGTTGGCGAACGGGCCCCCATGTACAAGCGCGGGCGTGCCCTCCAGCGTCTGCACCAGGTTGGGCTGCAAGGCGTCGCGCAGCAGGGCGGCCATCGCCCCATCCGCCATCAACGCGCGGGCCGTCACCGGGCCATCGCGGCCGGGGGCGACCACCATGCGGCCCAGGCGCGCCTGCAGATCGGCCAGGTCGCGAGACAGGCACAGCACGGCCATCACCTCGGACGCTACGGTGATGTCGAAGCCATCCTCCCGCGGGGCGCCGTTCGCGGCGCCGCCCAGCCCGACGACCAAGCCGCGCAACGCCCGGTCGTTCATGTCCAGCGCGCGGCGCCAGCTCACCCGGCGCGTATCGATGCCGAGCGCGTTGCCCCAGTAGACGTGGTTGTCCAACATTGCCGCCAGCAGGTTGTTGGCCGCGGTGATGGCGTGGAAGTCGCCGGTGAAGTGCAGGTTGATCTCTGCCATCGGTGCCACCTGCGCCAGCCCGCCGCCGGTCGCCCCCCCTTTCACGCCGAAGCAAGGGCCAAGCGACGGCTCCCGCAGACAGATCGCCACCCGGCGGCCGATGCGGCGCAGGGCGTCCCCCAGGCCGATCGTGGTGGTGGTCTTGCCCTCGCCGGCCGGGGTCGGGCTGATGCCCGTGACCAGCACGAGCGCGCCGTTGGGCCGCCCCTCCAGCCCGGCTATCCAGTCCATGTCGACCTTGGCCTTGGTGCGGCCGTAGGGGATCAGCGCGTCCTCCGGGATCGCCAGCTCCGCCGCGACGGTGGCGATGGGGCGGAGCACGGCGGCGTCCGCGATCTCGATATCGCTGCGCATCAGGCGGCCTTCGCCAGGGTGATGCGCATTTCGGCCAGCGCCTCCCCCATCGCGGCCACGGCGCCATGCATATCCTCCGGCGTGATCGCGCCGATGCAGCCGACGCGGAAGGAGGGGTAGGGCGTGTTGGTGAAATTGCTGATCAGGTAGAAGCGGGCCTTGAGCGCGTCCACGAAGCCCTGCAGCGACCAGGCCGGGTGGTCCGGGGCGTGCACGTTCACGACCACGGGACCTTGCACTGCCTCCGGCAGGCAGGGCCGCAAGCCGAGCCGCAGCACCCCGCCATACAACGCGCGCATATTGGCGGTGTAGCGCGCCAGCCGGGCGGGGCCACCCTCCGCGTCATACAGGTCCAGCGCCGTGTGCAGCGCGGCTAGCGCCTGGGCCGGTGGAGTGAAGCGGAAGCTGCCCCAGCCCGAGCGCAAGGCCGTCTGGTAGATATCCGCCAAGTCGAACGACCAGCTGCGTGCATGGCCCTGGCAGGCCGCCAGCCGGTCGATCCGGGCCACGGCGAACGCCATGCCGGGTAGGCCCTCGAGGCACTTGTTGGAGGTGAACGCCACCATGTCCACCATCGGCAACGTGTCCAGCGCAAGCGGCAGGGCCCCGAAGGCGGACACCGCGTCCACGATGACCCGGCGCCCAACCTGCCCGGCGGCCTCGGCCAGCGCGGGGACGTCGTGGATGATGCCGCTGCCGGTTTCGCTGTAGACCAGCACGGCGTGGCTGATGGACGGGTCCGCCATTAGGGCCGCACGGAGCGCTGCCGGGTCGGCCCGCTCGGCCTCGGCGACGGGGAGCGTCACGACGTCCACGCCCACGGCGCGCGCCAGCCGGATCGCCCGATCGGCATAGGCGCCAGTGTGCGGAACCAGCACGCGGCCGCCGTCTGGCACGAAGGTCCGCACCGCCGCTTCCATTATGAAGTGTCCGCAGCCCTGCAGCGGCAGTGTCGCGTGCGTAGCGTCGGTGGTGCCGGCGATTTGCAGCAGGCGGGCACGGATATCCGCGTAGACCTTGCGGAAATCGTTGTCCCACGGCGCGTAATCCTGCGCGGCGGCTGCCCGTACGGCGGGTTGTGTGGTGACCGGGCCCGGAATCAGCAGCTTCATCGGCGTTCCCATCTCCTCTTTGGTGCGGCTCGGCCCACCGCCGGATTATCCGGCCGCACGAAGCTAGGCGTAAGCGCCGGGTTTCGCTAACCTCCTGGCATGACGTGGCCGTTCAATTTGCCTGACTGGGCGCCGCCTTGGGTCGGCTTCGTCCTGTATGTCGTGGCCGGGCTGATCTGCCTGGTGTTCCTGTTAATGCCGTTCAGCGTCTTCGGCCTCAAGGGCCGGCTAGAAGCGGTGGAGGCGCGACTGGACGAGATCCAGGGGGAGATCCGCAACCTGGTGCTGCGCCTGCCGGAACCCGGCCGTGCCGAGTATGAGCCGGAACTGGAGGCGCCACGGCGCTGGGCCGAACCGGTGCGCCAAGGGCAGCAGCTGCCGCCGATCCCGCCCCGCTCCCCCACGTCCGACCGCCCTGCCCCGCCGGCAAACCGGCGGGTGGAGCCGTCCCGCACCACGCTCGCCTATCCACGGTTCGACCCAATCTGA
>CAXSEK010000514.1:0-2461 GCA_964235625.1 uncultured Acetobacteraceae bacterium | reverse complement strand
GAATCCGCCTGCCTCCTGGTGCATCAGCCAGCCCGGCAAGTGGTCCCACGGCATCAGCTGGTTGAACACCAGATAGTCGAAATGCCCGGCCGCCAGCGCCCGGTATTCATGGGCGGCGCAGCGGTAGTCGAATACGCCGCCCAGCCCCGTCATGTTGCGCACGACGGCACTGCGCCGCGGTTCGGGTATGTAACGCCATGACACGCAGCCGGTCATCGCCGCCGGGTCGGTGATGGTGGAGACGGCAAGGCGCGTCCGCCCACCGGCCGGTGTCTCCAGCCAGGCGCCCTCGCCACGCAGCGCCACCGCCACGTCGTCGCACACCGGGTCGTGGATCGCCGCGGCGACCACCTCGCCGGCGATCACGGCCGCCGCCATCACGCCGAACAGCGGCAGCCCGGCGCAGTAGTTGGAGGTCCCGTCGATCGGGTCCACCACGAAGGCCAGCTCCGCCCCTGCCATCCGGCCGACCAACGCCGGGTCGGCCGCGCAGGCCTCCTCGCCGATCACGAGGCAGCCGGGGAACATGCGGTGCAGGCCGCGGGTGATGAACGCCTCCGCCGCCTCGTCCGCCTCCGTGACGAGGTCAGTGGGGCTAAACTTGGTGCGCACCATGCCGGGCTGGAGGTGGCGGAAGCGCGGCATCACCTCGGTGCGGGCGGCAGCGCGCAGGAGTTGCACCACCTCGGCCCATGCTTGCTGATCGATCATTGGTGCTCGAACCGGGCGCGGTCGGCGGGAAGCAGGCGCACACGCAGATGGATCGCGTCCTCCGCGTCGTCGCGCTGCAACACCTCGCCGTGCTGGTACAACCATGCCAAACGCGCACCGTCCTCGGGCGGGATGTGGTAGTCGAGCTGCTCCATCCCCGCCGCGACCCGGGCATCGACCGCCACGAGCAGCGCCGACAGGCCCTCGCCGGTAACGGCAGAGATCGGTACCGCCTCGCCGCGGGGTGGCACGTTGGCAACGCCGCCGAGCAGGTCGGCCTTGTTCAGCACCTCGATCGTGCGCCCCCGCCAGTCGGGGTCGATCGTGCCGTCCTTCTCCATGCCCTCCAGCACGGCGATCACGTCCGACCGTTGCGCCGCGCTGTCCGGATGGGCCACGTCCCGCACGTGCAGGATCACGTCCGCCTCCGCCACCTCCTCGAGCGTCGCGCGGAAGGCGGCGACGAGTTCGGTCGGCAGCTCGCTGATGAAGCCCACCGTGTCCGACAGGATGGTTCTGCGGCCGGACGGCATCACCAGACCGCGCATGGTCGGGTCCAATGTGGCAAACAGCTGGTCCTGCGCATGCACGGTCGCCCCGGTCAGGGTGTTGAACAGCGTGGATTTGCCAGCATTGGTGTAGCCGACCAGTGCCACGATGGGGAACGGCACGCGCGTCCGGGCGTCGCGATGCAGCCCACGCGTCCGCCGCACCTGCTCCAACTCGCGCTTGAGGCGGACGATGCGGTCGGTGATCAACCGGCGGTCCGCCTCAATCTGCGTTTCACCAGGTCCGCCCAGGAAGCCGAAACCGCCGCGCTGCCGCTCCAGGTGGGTCCAGGACCGCACGAGCCGGCTGCGTTGGTAGTCCAGGTGGGCCAACTCCACCTGCAAGGAGCCTTCCTTGGTGCGGGCGCGCTCGCCGAAGATGTCCAGAATCAAACCCGTGCGGTCGATGACCTTGCAGCCCCACTCGCGTTCCAGGTTCCGCTGCTGCACGGGGGAGAGCGTGGCATCGATCACGGCGACCGTGACGTCCTGCTCCTCCATTGCCGTGCCTTGCAACGCGATCTGCCCTTCGCCCAACAATGATGACGAACGCCGGGTGCGCAGCGGCAGGATAGTGCTATGAACGACAACCAGGCCGATCGACGCGGCAAGGCCGATTGCTTCGGCCAACCGGGCCTCGGCCGCGCGCGAAGCATCGACCCGTCCGAACTCAGCCCGCTCCGGGCGTTCCCAAGGGAGGATGACGGCCGCCCTCGTGAGGGCGGCCATTTCGTCAGATCTCGGCGTCGTCAGTCACCATCTCCCGCTGCGGCAGCGACAGCGGTGCGGTGCCTTCGACCTTGCTCGAGTCGAACAGCTGGATCGGGGCGCCCGGCATCACCGTGCTGATCGCATGCTTGTAGACCAACTGCGTGTGGCCATCGCGCCGCAGCAGGACAGAGAAATTATCGAACCAAGTGATGATGCCCTGCAGCTTCACGCCGTTGACCAGGAATACGGTAACCGGTGCCTTGCTCTTGCGGACGTGATTGAGAAAGACGTCCTGCACATTCTGCGACTTCTCGTTGGGCATGGGGCCAACTCCTTCGTTTTATTGGTTAAGCCAAGTCCGCTGTTTTGACACCAAGACGGGCACCCAGGTCCCGTCCGCGCGAGAATGAATGTAGCGATGGCGGGGGCTGGTGCAAGCGACCGTTTGCTGCGGTGCAACGTACTAAGCTGCCTTCTCCCTCCCCCGTCCT
>CAXSEK010000513.1:0-2462 GCA_964235625.1 uncultured Acetobacteraceae bacterium | reverse complement strand
CGGCACCAGCAAGGCGCTGATGCTGCACGCGCGGGACCTGCCGCCCGAGCGGGAGGAGTGGGCGCCGCTGTTCACCGGCGCCATGGGCAGCCCCGACCCCTATGGCCGCCAATTGGACGGTATGGGCGGCGGCGTCTCCTCCGTGTCCAAGGTTTGCATCATCGGCCCGTCCGAGCGGGCGGACGCGGATGTCGATTACACGTTCTGCCAGGTTCTGGTGAACTCGCCCGAGGTCCAGTACAAGGGCAACTGCGGCAACATGAGCGCCGCGGTCGGCCCGTTCGCGGTGGATGAGGGGCTGGTGCGCCCGAACGGCGACAGCGCCACGGTGCGCATCTTCAACACCAACACCAAGAAGATCATCCACGGCAGCTTCCCGCTGGAGGAAGGCCGCGCCCGCTACGACGGCGATCTGGTGATCCCCGGCGTCAGCGGCTCCGGCGCGCCGATCCGGCTCGATTTCGTGCAACCCGGCGGGGCCAGCACCGGGGCGTTGCTGCCGAGCGGGCAGGTGCTGGACACGCTGGAGGTGCCTGACTTCGGCCCGATCGAGGTCTCGATGGTGGATGCAGCCAACGCCGCGGTGTTCATGCGGGCAAAGGATGTCGGGCTGACCGGCTTGGAACTGCCGGACCAACTGGAGGCACGGCCGGAGGTGCTCGCTTTGCTGGACGCGATCCGGGTGCAGGCGTCGGTCCGCATGGGCATCGCGCCCGACATCGAGAGCGCGCGCCGCATCACCATCGTGCCGTTCGTCGCCATCGTCAGCCCGCCGTCCGACAGCCCGACCCTCTCCGGTGACCCGGTGCGGATGGCGGAGGTGGACCTGACGGCGCGCGTGATCTCCAACGGGCAGCCGCACCGGGCGCTGCCGCTGACCATCTCGCTGTGCACCGCCGTGGCCGCGCGGATCACCGGCACGGTGGTGGCGGAGGCACTGTCGCCGACCGCGGCCGATGGCCCGCTGCGTCTGGGCATGCCGTCCGGCGTGCTCACCGTCGGCGCGGAGGTGGCGCAGGATGGCGGGACGTGGCACGCGCATGCCGGGTCGTTCTACCGGACGGCACGGCGGCTGTTCGACGGCCGGGTGTGGGTGCCCGGACAACGCGCGTCCCGGTAGGGCTGTATCAAGGCCAGTCCCGAAGCGAACCAGCGAAGTCCACGAAGGCGCGGAGCGGGGCGGGTAGGTAGCGGCGGCCCGGGTAATACAGGAACGGCCCCGGGAAGCTTTGCCACCACGGCTCCAGCACCGGCTCCAACGCGCCGGTTTCGAGATACGGGCGCAGCCAGTCCTCGAACAGGTGGATGATGCCGGTCCCGGCGACCGCGGCGTCCACGGCGAGGTCGACCGCGGCGCCGGCACGCACGATGAGTGGGCCGGACGGGTCCACCGTCACCGCCACCCCGTCGCGTTCGAACTCCCAGGCATTCATCGCGCCGCTCGGGAACCGGCCGCGGAGGCAGGCGTGGCCGAGCAGGTCCCGCGGGTGGTCCGGGCGGCCGTGCCGGTCCAGATAGGACCGGGCTGCTGCCGTCGCGAAACGCTGCCGGCGTGGGCCGATCGGGATGGCGATCATGTCCTGTTCCAGCCGCTCGTCGTAGCGGATCCCGGCGTCGCAGCCGGCCGCCAGCATGTCGACGAAGCCATCCTCGGCGACCACCTCGAGCAGGATGTCGGGATAGGCGGCGAGGAAGGGCGGCACGATACGGGGCAGCACCAGGCGCGCGGCGCTGATCGGCACGTTCAGCCGCAGCGTCCCGGCCGGGCGGTCGCGGAAGCCGTTCACCACATCCAGCGCCGCCTCCACCTCGCCCAGCGCGGGGCCGAGCCGGTCCAGCAGGCGCGCCCCGGCCTCGGTCGGCACCACGCTGCGGGTCGTGCGGTTGAGCAGCCGCACGCCGAGCCGTGCCTCCAGCCGGGTGACGGCTTCGCTGAGGCTGGAGGCGCTGCCGCCGCTGGCGCGTGCCGCCTCACGGAAGCCACCCGCGCGCGCGACGGCGAGAAACGCGGTCAGTTCACTGAAATCCGCCACCATTGTTCGCCTTCTCGAACGGCCTGTGCCGATTGGACCTTATTATCGCGCAGGTGGGGCGCGTCCATCTGATGCTGTGTTCAAAGGAGACTGCCTATGACCGACAGCAGCAAAGCCGGCACGTTCAAGTTGGGGGACCGCATCGTCTCGCGTCTCGGCTATGGCGCCATGCAACTCGCCGGAAAGGGCGTGTTCGGGCCGCCGAACGACCGTGCGAGCGCCCTCGCCGTGTTGCGCGAGGCGGTGGCGAGCGGCGTGAACCACATCGACACCAGCGACTTCTACGGCCCGCACGTCACCAACGAGCTGATCCGCGAGGCGCTGCACCCGTATCCCGCGGACTTGGTGATCGTGACCAAGATCGGCGCCCGGCGTGGCGAGGACGCGTCATGGAACCCAGCCTTCTCGACGGCGGAGCTGACGCAGGCA
>CAXSEK010000512.1:0-2468 GCA_964235625.1 uncultured Acetobacteraceae bacterium | reverse complement strand
GCAAGAGCCAGGTCTCGCGCCTGTGCGGCGAGATCGACGGACGGGTGCAGGCGTTTCTCACCCGTCCGATCGAGGGAGACTGGCCCTATGTCTGGCTGGACGCGACCTACGTCAAAGCCCGGCGCGACGGCCACATTGTCTCGGTGGCGGTGATCATCGCGGTGGGCGCCAACACCGACGGACGCCGCGAGGTGCTCGGCATGACGGTCGGCAACAGCGAGGCCGAGCCGTTCTGGACCGAGTTCCTGCGCTCCCTGACCCGGCGCGGCCTGCGTGGGGTCAAGCTGGCGGTCTCCGACGCGCACGAGGGCCTCAAGGCCGCGGTGAGCAAGATCCTCGGCGCCACCTGGCAAAGGTGTCGCGTGCAGACCATCCGTACGCAATTGCGCGTTGGGGACATTTGGGCCGTCGCTGCCGGGCTGGTTGGCGGACAGAGGGATGACATGACGAATCTCCAGGCTGCCTTCGCCGACGATGATGCGCTCGACCACGAGCTGCAGGATCACCTGCTTGTCGGCAAGTGTCGCCTCGTCGAGGCGGGCGCCCACGCGCGCGCAGAACGCCGACAGGCTGGTCCGCACTGCTTCAGCCTGGGCGTGCTGCTGGCGTAGCCGGTCCCGCTCCTGCTGTTGTCGCTCCAGGCCGCGCCGCTGTTCTGCGAGATGGTGGCGGCGCTCGGACAGCTCGGCCAGGCTGATGGCGTCGGCCTCGTAGGCGTCCAGGAGGCGCCTGTCGGCCCGGGTGAGGCGGTCAAGCCGGGCGCGGAGCTGCTGGTCGGCCGCGCGATCGCGGGTGGTGCCGGCCTCTGCTGTCGCGGCGAGATGCTCGAACTGCGCCACCAGCCGCTGCGGATCGGACAGCAGGCCCGAGACGTGGTCCCATACGGCTGTCTCGATCTCCACGGCCTTGACGTTGCGGGTGGGGCAGGCCGCTGGCCGGGCTGTCATGATGCAATCCTTGCCGTGGCACTGGTAGTAGCGCCGTTCCGCCTGCCTGCCTCGTGCCGCATAGGTGCGGCCGAACATGGCGAGTCCGCAGGCCTGGCAGGTGAGCAGGCAGCGCAGGAGATAGCTGTGCTTGCTGTTGTTGCGCAACGAGAGTGCGGCATTGCGCGCGAGCTGCGCTTTTGCCCGGTCCCAGGTGTCGGGGTCGACGAGCGCCGGCACGGGGATGGCGATCCACTGCTCACGCGGCTTGAGCTGGCGGCATGATGCCTCGGGGCTGCGTGGACCCCGGTCGCGCCGTGGTTTCCTCGGAGGCACGAAGCTGTAGCGGTTGGCGTAGGCGATGCCGGCGTAGATCGGATCGGCAAGGATGTGGTGCACCACCGAGGGCGACCAGGGATGGCGACCGGAGCGCGGGGTGTGCGGTCCGTGGTTCAGCCGTTTCAGGATCTGCCGGATCGTCATCTGTTCGTCCGCGAGCCAGCCGTAGAGCATGCGCACCAGCCCGGCCTCCGCGTCGTCGATCACGAGATGGCCCGGCACGACGTCCTCGCGCGGGACGTAGCGGTAGCCGTAAGGGGCGCGGCCGCACTGGTAGTGTCCATCGCGGGCCTTCTGCAGCTTGCCGCGGCGGAAACGCTCGCTCAGGACGGCGCGCTCGTACTCGGCAATGGCACCCTGGATCTGCAGCAGCAGCTGGTCGTTCGGATCGTCCGAGATCGGGTGCTGCAGGAACGTCACCTGGCAGCCGGCGCGGCGGAACTCCTCGAGCAGCAGGACCTGGTAGGCATAGCGCCGTGCAAGCCGGTCGGGGCTCAGCACGACGACGTGCTCGACGGCGCCGTCGCGGACGGCGTCACGCAATCCGTCGAGCCCGGGCCGGTCGAGCCGTGCGCCGCTGTAGCCCTCGTCGCGGAAGACATGCTGCTCGGCGAGCTGATGGTCGCCGGCGGCGACCCAGGCGCGCAGGGCGGTGAACTGGCTGTCGATGGTCTGGAGGCGTTCCTGGCGCTCGGTCGAGACGCGGGCATAGAGGGCTGTGCGCATGGCGGGCTCACCTCGATCTCGGGAGTGGGTTGGGACACGACGGGCGGGTCATCCAGAAGGCGGCGGTAGACCTGATCCAGCCGCTCGGGCCCGTCGCGGGTCCGGACCGGCACCGAGTGGATCGTCCAGGTCGCCCCCGCCCTGGCGCATGAGGGATGCGGCATCGGGCTGAACCTTTGAGGGTGGCTGACCCGGCCGAATGCACCACAGGCGGCTCAGGGAAACCGCGCATCCCGGCGCCTGCGCCTGGCAGAAAGGCCAGCCCCGAAGAACGGAACCGGCACAACGAAGCGAACCGCGTCGATTGCGTTCGGATCGTGCATTTCATGCGCAACGCCCTGGCCTACGCGGGCAAGACCCAGCGCCGCATCGTCTCGGCCTGGGTTGGCACCGCGTTTGCCCAGGACGACGCCGAAGCTGCTCGCAAGCAGTGGCGCGAGGTCGCCGATCAGGCCCGGCCCCGGGTGCCGAAGCTGT
>CAXSEK010000511.1:0-2479 GCA_964235625.1 uncultured Acetobacteraceae bacterium | reverse complement strand
GAAGAGTGGGATGAGCGACTCGGAGTTCGACGCGGCGCTGGCGGAGGCGATCGGCGAGATCTACCGCGCGTCCACCGAGAAGGTTTGAGCCTCGGGTTTGATCATCCGGAGGGACGAGACGGCGGACGTCACTGTCGGCAGCGGGACGATGCGGATGCACCTGGTCCGGCCGGCGGTAGCGGGCCGCTACCCCGGCGTGCTGCTGTTCTCCGAGATCTACCAGGTGACGGCGCCGGTGCGGCGACTGGCGGCGCTGCTGGCCGGGCTTGGGCATTTGGTGGCGGTGCCGGAGGTGTATCACGAGTACGAGCCGGCGGGCACCGTGCTGGGCTACGACCCGGCGGGGACCGAGCGGGGCAACGCGCTCAAGGTCACCAAGCCGGTGGCCGGGTTCGATGCCGATTCTGCGGCGGCGCTGGCCTACCTGGCACAACACGCGGCGTGCACGGGAGCGCTCGGGACGTTCGGGGTGTGCCTGGGCGGCCACCTGGCGCTGCGGGCGGCGCTGCATCCCGGAGTGGCGGCGGCGGTGTGCTGCTACGCGACGGACGTTCACTCGGCGACGCTGGGCGCCGGCAAGGCGGACGACACGCTGGTGCGGCTGGCGGAGCTGCGGGCGGAGACGATGTTCGTCTGGGGCCGGCAGGATCCGCATGTGCCGTTCACCGGGCGGCAGGCGATCCGCGAGCGGCTGGAGGCTGTGGGTGCTGCCTATGAGTGGCACGAGGTGAACGCCGCCCACGCGTTCCTGCGCGACGAGGGGCCGCGCTATGAGCCGGCGTTGCTGCTGCAGGTCATGGGCTGGACGGCGGCGTTGTTCCAGCGGGCGATGCGCGCGCCGTAGCGCCCTCCGGGACGACGCCGCCGTTCCCGGGCTTGCGTGGAAAACGTCCGTTCCCCAACTCGTGGCGATCCCGAGTGAGGCCGATGCACTGATGGCGACTGTGACAACCGATGCGGCGGTGCCCGTACGGCCGCTACCGGCGGCGATGACGCTGCTGATCGCGACGGCCTGCGGGTTGATCGTGGCCAATTTGTATTATGCGCAGCCTTTGCTCGGCCCGATCGCGGCCTCGCTCGGCCTGAGCCCGGGTGCGGCGGGGTTGGTGGCGACGCTGACGCAGCTCGGTTATGGGGCGGGGTTGCTGCTGATCGTGCCGCTCGGCGATATCGTGGAGAACCGGCGGCTGATCCTGGTGCTGGTCGCGGCAGCGTCCGCCGCATTGCTGGCCGCGGCGCTGAGCACGCATCCGGTGCCATTCCTGCTGGCAGCGCTCGCGGTGGGGCTGGCCAGCGTGGCGGTGCAGGTGCTGGTCGGGTTGGCGGCCCACCTGGCGCCGGATGCGTCCCGCGGGCAGGTGGTCGGCAACGTGATGTCGGGGCTGATGCTCGGCATCATGCTGGCGCGGCCGGTGTCGAGTTTGATCGCCCAGGTCTCGTCCTGGCACGTGGTGTTCTTCCTCTCGGCGGCACTGATGCTGCTGGTCGTGGTGGTGCTGGCCTGGGCGCTGCCGCGACGGATACCGGCCACCCGGCTGCAATATGGCGCGTTGCTGCGATCGATCGTGGGCATCGCGCGGACGACGCCGGTGCTGCGACGCCGGGCGCTGTATCATTCCTGCCTGTTCGGCGCCTTCAGCTTGTTCTGGACCACGACGCCACTGCTGCTGGCGGGGCCGTATCACCTGTCGCAAGGCGGGATCGCGCTGTTCGCGCTGGCGGGCGTGGCCGGGGCGCTGGCGGCCCCGGTCGCCGGGCGGTGTGCCGACCGGGGTTGGAGCGAGTTGGTGACGGGGATCGCGCTGGCCTCGGCGTGCGGGGCGTTCCTGGTGACGCATCTGGCGGCGCCGGGCTCGATGGCGGGTCTGGCGCTGCTGGTGGCGGCGGCGATCCTGCTGGATGCGGCGGTGACGTCGCATCTGGTGGTGAGTCAACGGGCGATCTTCAGCCTCGGGGTGGAGCTGCGGGGCCGGGCCAACGGCGTGTTCATGGCGATCTTCTTCGTGGGCGGCGCGGTCGGGTCGGCGGCGGGCGGGTGGGCGTTCGCGCATGGCGGGTGGCTGCTGGCGTCGTGTTTCGGGGCGGTGATGCCGGCTGTGGCGTTCGTGTTCTATGCGGTGGGGGCGGTGCGGCCGCGGGGTGGGTTGCAGCGGGTTGGGGTTTGAGGTTGGGGTTGGTGTGGTTGGGGCTGGGCAGAAGTCTTTGCTTTTTGGAGTTCGGTTGTGGCGGGAAGCGGCCTGTCTGCTTTGGTAGGCCATGCGGGTTTAGCGGACATTGACGCCAACTGGGAAACTCGCATCCTCGAAGTCATGGAACCGCATCTATCGTTGACGGCATGGTGGTCGAGGACAGAACGCGGGATCGCCACGCGCAAGACACCAGACGGTGAGCTAGAAGCTCTTGAGTCTCGTTATAGTATCTCCATCCCTAGTGACTTTCGGAAGTATCTCAAAAAAGCTTTACCGGCTGCCGAAAACTG